>NVTQ01000062.1 GCA_002401635.1 Pseudomonadota bacterium | reverse complement strand
GAGGGAGTTTAGTCCCTTCTCCCACTTGAGGGGAGAAGGTTAGGATGAGGGGTGATATGGGTAAAGAATAGGGTAAATCAATTGCTGAATGACTATAGCATTGCTATTGCTTGCAATTCCCGTCTTGCTCTTAGCAATTTTTAATCTCATAGCTTGTCATCCAGAGTTAATCAGCGTGTTGATATGGACGGTTTCGTTTTATTTTTCGAGTATAATATTTCTTGTAATATGGTTGACTTGTGAATGTTTCATAATTTTTTCAATTATTCATTTGTGCCCCACGATTGATTAAATAGGTGTGTGATGGTGTGCAAATTTTGGAGTGTTAACCATGCGCAATAACCAACCTGTAACGAATCAAAAAATTGAGATGGATGACGAAGCGATTCTCGTTTCAACGACTGATTTAAAAGGAATTATTACTTCTGTAAACCCTGAGTTTATTGAAATTAGCGGGTTTTCTGAGCAAGAACTMATTGGTAARAATCACAAYATTGTTCGGCAYCCYGATATGCCTGAAGCRGCRTTTAAAGATTTGTGGSAKACWGTKAAATYAGGTCGYCCTTGGGTTGGKCAGGTGAAGAATCGTTGYAAGAAYGGTRATTATTATTGGGTGACKGCGAATGTAGCKCCAGTRACGGARCATGGTCAGGTGGTTGGTTATATTTCYGTGCGTCATAAAGCCAGTGTGCAAGAAGTTGAGGCKGCTACRAAGCTGTATGCTCAGGTRAATAGGSGTNSWGSCWAGNCTTAARCCRAGTTTATTGARSCGARTGATGGRTGTTTGTTGGGGTAATCGTAGTATTACTCAGCGTTTATTGGGTGTTATGGGGTTGATTGGCATCAAAATGGCGGCTATGGCTTATCATTTTAGTCAGATGATTTTGGCGGGGGCAGGTGCTGATAGTCTGGTTAGCACCTTAACTTACGGTGTTATCGGTAGTTTTACAGCGTTGTTGGTGGCAGTTGGGGTGTTTGTTCGTTTGGGAGTATTGCCTGGCATTCGAGCAACATCAGATGCATTGGAAAGAATTGCTGAAGGAAACTTTAAATCAGAGATTAATATCAAGCGTGGTGATGAGTTAGGGGATGCTTTGCGGGCAGCTAAGATGTTGCAAATTAGGCAATGCTCTATGGTGAATGACGCACGCCAGCAATTGAATCTTGCAGCTAGAATTCAGTCTGCACTTGATAGCACCACCGCAAATATAATGATGGCAGACCAACATCATAATATTATTTATATTAATGATACATTGCAAAAGATGTTGGAGAAAAACGAGTCCAACTTTAGAGAAAAACTGCCTAATTTCGATGCTAAAAACTTAATGGGTACATGTATTGATGTGTTTCATGAAGAGCCAGCTTATCAACGTCGAATCCTTGATAATTTAACGACAACATTTTCATCACCCGATATGAATTTAGGTGGCACATGGGTGAAAATTGTCATAAATCCAGTGTTTGATGCACAAGGTAACCGTATTGCAACGGTGACAGAGTGGCTTGACCGCACTCAAGATATAGCGCTTGAACATATGATTGAACATGATGTGAAAGGCTTGGTRGARGCKGCCAAACAAGGTGAGTTATCACGCCGTATTAAAGTGGAAGGAACATCTGGTCAAATTAGCGAATTGAGTGAAGCTCTGAATGAGCTGTTGGATGTTAGTGAGCAGGGTATTGGTGATATTATTCAAGGTTTGAAGGCTTTGGAGGATGGGAATCTGACTTATCGCATTAACAATGATTATCAAGGCATGTTTGATGAAGCCAAGCAGGCGAATAATAATGCGGCAGAAAAAATGGCTATGGTGATGGGGCATGTGCGTAATACAGCAGCGGAGGTTGGTGTCGGTGCCAATGAAATTGCTGAGGGTACGCATGCACTTAGTGGGCGCACCCAAGAGCAAGCCGCTGCATTGGAGCAGACTGCTGCTAGTATTGAAGAGATTACAGGTACTGTACAGCAGACTGCGAATAATTCACGTCAGGCAAACGAGCTTGCTAAAGGCGCGGTAGAGCTTGCGACACAAGGTAGTAATATTTCTGAGAAGACCGTTGTTGCTATGTCTGAGATTAATACAAATAGTAAACGGATTGCAGATATTATTGGGGTGATTGATGAGATTGCCTTCCAAACCAACTTATTGGCTTTGAATGCGGCAGTGGAAGCGGCAAGGGCTGGTGAACAAGGGCGAGGCTTCGCTGTGGTTGCAGGAGAAGTGCGCACCTTGGCACAGCGCTCTGCTAAAGCCGCAAAAGAAATTAAGACACTTATTAGCCAGAGTGTGGAAAGTGTAGCGTATGGCAGTAAATTGGTGAATGAATCGGGCTCAGCATTGCAAGAAATTGTGGGAGCAGTATCACGTGTTGGAACATTAATTGCTGAAATTGATAGTGCGAGTTCAGAGCAGAGTCAGGGTATTGATCAAATTAACAAGGCGATTGCCCAGCTTGATGCTGGAACACAGCAGAATACTGCGATGGTTGAAGAATCGGCAGCAGCAAGTGAACGGCTTAATAGCCAGGCAGAAGATCTGCGTCAGCAAATTGGGCAGTTTCAGTTAGATGGTAATACGGTCGAAGCGGTTCAGTCAGAACCTGATAATAAAAAAGCTAAAAAGAAAATTAAGAAAGTAGCTAAAAAGCGGGCAAAACAACAGGTGCGGGAAATCATTAAGGGGCAGTTTGCTTTGGAAGAAAGTAGTGATGATGTGTGGGAAGAGATTTAGGACGTACGAAAGTTGCTTTAAAGTCAGGGTGTTTTAATGTTGCATTGAAAACAGTCGCAGGGGTGACTAGTCTCACGCTTCGTTTTTAGGAGGCTCTTTTATGTCTGATGTGCAACATCATCGTTTGATTATTTTGGGTTCAGGCCCTGCTGGTTATAGTGCGGCAATTTATGCTGCGCGTGCGAATTTAAGCCCAGTGATTATTCAGGGTATCCAACCTGGCGGACAATTAACCACGACTACCGATGTGGATAACTACCCTGGTTACAAAGATGGCGTGCAAGGTCCTGAAATGATGGAAGATTTGAAAGCACAAGCGGAGCGCTTTGGCACAGAAATGATTTGGGATCATATCAATGAAGCGGATGTGAGCAAACGTCCATTTACGTTAAAGGGTGATGAAGGTGAATACACCTGTGATGCATTGATTGTGGCGACAGGCGCATCGGCACGTTATTTGGGTTTGCCGAGTGAAGAAGCATTTGCGGGTCGCGGTGTATCAGCATGTGCGACATGCGATGGCTTTTTCTATCGCAATCAGGAAGTCGCAGTGATTGGTGGTGGTGACACGGCTGTTGAAGAAGCCATTTACCTATCCAATATCTGCTCTAAAGTTACCTTGGTGCATCGCCGTGATGCATTGCGTGCTGAACCCATTATGCAAGATAAATTGCTTTCTACAGATAATATTGAAGTAAAATGGGATAGTACGCTGGATGAAGTCTTGGGTGATGATTCGGGTGTGACAGGTATGCGTCTGAAATCAACCAAAGATGGTTCGACAGAAGATGTGGCTGTGCATGGTGTGTTCATTGCCATTGGGCATACGCCAAACACTGGCTTTTTTAAGGGTGACTTGACGATGGATAATGCAGGCTATTTGCTTACAGAAGGCAAAAGCACACAAACATCTGTTGCAGGCGTGTTTGCGGCAGGTGATGTGGCTGATTCAGTATACCGTCAGGCTATTACCAGTGCAGGTGAAGGTTGTAAGGCAGCATTGGATGTTGAACGTTGGTTTTCAACACAAAAATAGTTCTAACTACCCAGCTCACCACTGATTGCCCCGATGGCTGTGTTGAAAAATGCTCACTTACAGTAGGGTACCTCGAAAAACCTCGCACGAGTCAAACGCCGCTATTTTTCGTTCATGACAAGGCGTGATGAGATGAGTAATAGCAATCCTATTGCTCTTGTTATCCAACGCGGGCAGGGGCAAAAAGAGCAAGTTTGACGAAATAGTGAGGTTTTTCGAGGTGCCCAGTAGTAAGCTGCGCTTTTTCGCCGTGCCCTCGGGGCAATTAGCGGTAATCTGAATAGTTACAAGTTTTTTAATTATATTGTGTTTTTTTTGTTTTAAAGTTTGATGATAACCGTTTCGCCGATGTCGCAATGGGCAAAGAGGTGGATGATGTCATTATTTTTCATGCGAATGCAGCCGTGTGAGGCTGGCTTTCCGATGCGCTCTTCTTCATGGGTTCCATGAATATAAATATAGCGATCATGGCTATCGACAGTACCACGCTTGTTGATGCCCGTTTGTGTGCCAGTCAACCATAAAATACGACTAAGAATCCAATCGCGATGTGGATCATCGATGCCTTCTTGATAGATGCCTGTAGGTTGGCGGGCACGAAAAGATGTCATGATAGGTTCATGCTCACCGATTTTTTGGCAAATACGGTGTTTGCCAAGTGGTGTTTGAAAGCTTCCTTGGCGATTGCCTGCGCCTTTGCTTGCCGTTGAAACAGGATAAGTATGCCACACACCCGCAATATTACGGTGATAAAGTATTTGTTCGGTGATGGAAATACGAATCATAGAGCAAGTGTAGCGTGTGTTTTCACTTGTGCCTGTGTTTTTCACTCTTACAATGCAGGCACTATAATTTTTTAGCCTATCCAAAAAGGAGTCAGATATGGATGTGAGTAAGATCCCAGCAGGTAATAATCCGCCTGAAGATATTAATGTGATTATTGAGGTTCCGCAGCATGCTGACCCTGTGAAATATGAATTGGATAAAGATTCAGGCGCATTTTATGTGGATCGTTTTATGCACACTGCGATGCATTACCCATGTAACTATGGCTTTGTTCCGAATACATTATCCGATGATGGCGACCCTGTGGATGTGTTGGTGGCATGTAAATTTTCGTTGATTACAGGCTGTGTGATTCCCTGTCGCCCTGTTGGCGTATTGATGATGGAAGATGAAGCAGGTATGGATGCGAAAGTATTGGCTGTACCTGTGAGTAAAATCAAACCTATTTATGATGATGTAAGCGATATTGATGGTATGCCAGCTTTTCTAAAAGATCAGGTAAAGCATTTCTTTGAACATTACAAAGATTTAGAGAAGGGTAAATGGGTGAAAGTTTATGATTGGGAAGATGTGAATGCAGCCAAGAAAGAAATTATGGATTCGATTGCACGTTATAAAGGCTAAAATTTAATCTTTTGAATGGTATGTGATTGCAAAGGTGGCTGAGAAATCAGTCACCTTTTTTTTATTGTGATGATATGGTTGAGATATTGTTATTCGTAAGGATATTTTCTGGGGAGGAAATAATGACACAAACAATGATTCCAGTGCTTCTAGGTGTAATCGGTCTGATTTGTGCCTTTATATTATACCGTGTTGTTTTAAGTTATCCAGAGGGCGAAGGCAAAGCGGTGAGTATTGCTGAGTCGATTCATGTTGGTGCGATGGTGTTTTTAAAACGTGAATATTCAATTCTGGGTATCTTCGTATTGGTTGTTGCAGTCCTTTTGGCATTAAGCTTGGGTATGAATACCACAATTGCTTTTCTTGTAGGGGCCGGTTGTTCGGCATTGGCTGGTTATTTTGGCATGTTCGCCGCAACCCGCGCCAATGTTCGCACCACCGAAGCTGCACATAAAAATGGTACTGCTTCAGCCTTAACTGTAGCTTTTTATGGCGGTTCGATTATGGGGCTAGTGGTGGCATCGTTGGGTCTTTTGGGATTAGGTACGCTGTATTTATTCTTTGGTGGTGACCCTGCGACAGCACACGCGATTCATGGTTTTGGTATGGGTGCATCTTTGGTCGCGCTTTTTTCACGTGTGGGCGGTGGTATTTTTACCAAGAGTGCCGATGTTGGTGCGGATTTGGTGGGCAAGTTAGAAGCTGGTATTCCAGAGGATGATCCGCGCAATCCTGGCGTGATTGCTGATAATGTTGGTGATAATGTTGGCGATGTTGCAGGCATGGGCTCGGATATTTTTGAATCTTATTGTGGTGCAATGATTGCGACGATTGCTATGGCTTCGACCATGGCCGCCGATGTACTTGACCCACTTGGTCAACAGCAAGCGTTGATGTTTTTACCATTGGCTTTGGCATCGTTGGGTTTGATTTGCTCGATTATTGGCATTGCTTTGGTACGCATCTTTGCCAACCGTTCACCTGAAGTTGCTTTGCGTGTTGGCACGATTGGTTCGTCGGTGATATTTATGATCACTGCATGGTTTTTGGTTGCTGCGATTGATATTGCGCCAGGTGTATGGGGAGCGGCACTATCGGGTGCGATTGGTGGTATTATTATTGGTTTGATTACTGAATATTATACGGGTGGGAAACCTGTTCGTGATATTGCCAAAGCAGGTGAAACCGGGCCTGCAACAGTGATGATTTCAGGGCTTGCGATTGGCATGGAGTCGGTGGTCGTTCCTGTATTGACGATTTGTGCCATTATCTTTGCATCCACCCAACTATGTGGTCTTTATGGTGTAGGCATTGCTGCTGTGGGCATGTTGGCGACGGTGGGAATTACCATGGCGATTGATGCCTATGGCCCTGTGGCAGACAATGCTGGTGGTATCGCGGAAATGGCAGGTATGGGTGAAGAAACCCGTAAAATAACGGATTCTTTGGATGAGTTGGGCAATACCACTGCGGCGATTGGCAAGGGTTTCGCGATTGGTGCTGCGGCTTTGGCTGCCTTGGCGATTATTGCGGCTTTTGTTGAAATGGTGACCAAGCATAATCCAGATTTTGCACTTAATTTGAATGAGCCGTTGGTGCTGATTGGTTTGTTTATTGGTGGCATATTCCCTTTCTTGGTTGCCTCGCTCACCATGACAGCGGTTGGCAATGCAGCTTTTGAAATGATTAAAGAAATTCGCAGACAATTTCACGAAATTCCAGGTTTGATGGAAGGTACTGCCGAGCCTGACCATGCGCGTTGTATAGATATTGCGACAACGGCAGCATTAAAGAAGATGATCTTGCCAGGTGTGTTGGCAGTATCTGCCCCTGTTGTGATTGGTTTTGGTTTGGGACCAGAAGCTCTGGGTGGTATGTTGGCTGGAGCGCTTATATGTTGTGTATTGATGGCATTGATGATGGCAAATGCAGGCGGTGCATGGGATAACGCCAAAAAATATGTCGAAAAAGGCAACTTGGGTGGTAAAGGTACAGATGTGCATGCTGCGGTTGTTGTGGGCGATACCGTGGGGGATCCATTTAAAGATACTTCAGGGCCTTCCATGAATATTTTGATTAATGTAATGGCGATTGTGTCTTTGGTGATTGCACCGATTTTATAACATAACCATTGATTAGCACGGGTGTGGAAGATTCACTTTTGGAGACTGTAATAAATACGAATATCTATGATGTCATTGTGTTGGGGGCTGGTGCTGCGGGCTTGATGTGTGCCGCAGAAGCTGGCAACCGCGGACGACGGGTATTGATACTCGATCATGCCGAAAAAGCGGGAAAGAAGATTCTTATTTCAGGTGGTGGACGTTGTAATTTTACCAACCTGTATGCCAGTGCCAATGATTTTTTATCGCAAAATCCGCACTTTTGTAAATCGGCTTTGGCACGTTTTACACAATACGATACCTTGGAAATGTTTGAGAAGCAGGGCATTACTTGGCATGAACGCGAGCATGGGCAGTTGTTTTGTGATGGCTCCGCCAAGCAAGTGGTGGATATGTTGCTTGAGAAGTGTGCAGAAAGTCATGTGACAATACAGTTGTGCACTAAAATCGATAAAATAGTCAAACATACAGGCTTCGATATTTATAGTGATCAAGGTGTATTTGCATGTGAATCATTGGTGGTGGCTACGGGTGGTTTGTCGATTCCTAAAATGGGGGCAACGGGCTTTGGTTATCAAATTGCTCGTCAGTTTGATTTGAATATTATAGAGACAGAAGCTGGCTTGGTGCCATTTCGTTTAACATCTCAAGCACATGATTCTTTAAAGGCGTTGGCAGGTATTTCATTGCCCGTGGAAGCAAGTTGTGCAGGACAATCATTTCGTGAGGCGATGCTCTTTACGCATCGTGGTATCAGTGGCCCTGCAATGTTACAAATATCGTCGTACTGGCAAGCAGGCGAGGTTGTTGGCATTAATTTATTGCCAGACTTGGATGTGCGTACATGGTTAGTGGAGCAGAAAGTTGCGCGCGGTAAACAACATCTGAGAACTGTGCTTGCAGATATATTGCCCAAGCGCTTGGTGCTACATTGGTGTGAGTTATACATTCCTGATAAGCCATTACAAAGTTTATCGGATGCTGATTTGGATATGATTGTATTGCAGTTGCAAGGATGGCAGCTAAAACCTGCCGCAACAGAGGGTTACCGCACGGCAGAGGTAACGCTTGGCGGTGTCGATACGGCATGCCTATCATCCAAAACCATGCAAGCACGGGATGTTGAAGGTCTATATTTTATTGGTGAAGTGGTCGATGTTACAGGGCATTTGGGTGGTTTTAATTTTCAGTGGGCTTGGGCATCGGGTTATTGTGCAGGGCAGTTTGTATAATTGTAATTAACTTTGATGAAATAGCTATTTTTGAGTATTTTATTCAAAGTTAAGTTGGGTTTTATTCTGTTTTTTCACATTATTTAAAAATAATGGCATATTTATGCAATTAACTTGTTTTATTAGAGCGTTAAAATGACTTTTATTTCTTTGTGTATCAAAGGAACGAAGCGAAGAAAACACCCTAGGATATATGCTTTCCCCCTTACTTACGGACCATTAAAAGGGCGCGTGTTACTACGCCAATCCTTTTAAGCTCTGAGATTTTGGCGCATCTATAGCAGGGAATGATGATTGCCTCGCTTATATACCCTTGTAAATTGTTTTATTTGGGTTTGTGGAGGTTGTAAATTTAACATTTAATAGACTCTTTTTTGTGTTGTAGTGGCAGTTTGCTCAATACGCTATTTGGGTAGTGTTGAATTGAAACTTTAAGGACGCTCATTCTTACGCTAGTGTGCACCGCCTTGTATCTGGAGGTATAGTATTCATGGATTCACGCATTATGGGCGAAGGTTTAACATTTGATGATGTATTGCTGGTGCCGCAAGCCAGTTCGGTTGTGCCGAAAGGTGCGGATACCTCCGCGCAATTAACCAAGAAAATTCGTTTGAATATTCCAGTGCTTTCTGCTGCGATGGATACAGTTTCAGAATCATCTACAGCGATTTGTTTGGCCCAAGAGGGTGGTATTGGTGTGATTCATAAGAATTTAACCAATGAACAACAGGCAGCAGAAGTACGCAAAGTAAAACGCTATGAAGCAGGTGTGGTACAAGATCCGCTCACGGTGACGGAAAGCATGACCTTGGCAGATGTGCAAAAGCTTGCCAGTGCGCATGGCTTTTCTGGTTTTCCAGTCTTGGATGCTGCAGGCAAAGTATGCGGGATTGTTACCAACCGTGATATTCGTTTTGAGACCGATAGTAAAAAGTCTGTCAGTGCTATGATGACACCATTGGCACGCTTGGTCAGTGTTGTTCCAGGGACAAAATTGGCGGCATGTAAGGCTTTGTTTCGTGAACATCGTATTGAAAAACTTCCTGTGGTGGATGCCGATGGTTGTTTGCAAGGCATGGTGACGGTACGTGATATTGAAAAATCYACCGCRCATCCCAAAGCGGTGCGTGATAGTTTGGGKCGYTTGCTTGTTGCAGCAGCGATTGGTGTTGGACCAAAAGAAATGCARCGKTTTGAAGCMTTGTTTGCYGAAGGTGTGGATGCAGTGGTCGTTGATACTGCCCACGGRCACTCGCAAGGTGTGATTGAWCAAGTGCGTGAAATAAAARAGAAATATGGCGATGATATTCAAGTTATTGGTGGTAATATTGCTACCCCAGAAGCCGTGCGCGATTTRATTGCTGCGGGTGCTGATGCTGTRAARGTKGGTATTGGTCCAGGCTCTATTTGTACAACACGTATTGTGGCAGGTGTGGGTGTACCGCAACTGACAGCAGTGATGCAATGTGCGGATGCTGGGCATGAGCTTGGTGTGCCCGTGATTGCCGATGGCGGCATTAAATTCTCAGGTGACTTTGCCAAAGCGATGGCAGCAGGTGCAAGTACATGCATGTTTGGCTCCATGTTTGCAGGCACCGATGAAGCACCGGGCGAAAAGATTTTGTATCAAGGTCGCACCTTTAAATCGTATCGTGGTATGGGCTCGATTGGTGCGATGCAAAAGGGTAGTAAGGATCGTTATTTTCAAGGCGATGTGGAAGAAGCCATGAAGCTTGTTCCAGAAGGCATTGAAGGACGTGTGGCTTATAAAGGTTCATTGGGCGATATTGTGCATCAATTGGTGGGTGGTTTGCGTGCTGCGATGGGATATATGGGTGCAGAATCTATTGAAGCCATGCACAAACGAGCAAAATTCGTGAAAATTACAGGTGCAGGTTTGAGTGAATCGCATGTGCATGATGTGACGATTACCGAAGAAGCTCCGAATTACCGTTTGAATTCGTAATGCTTGATTGCAAGACTTGACCCTATTTTTCCTGACCCTATTTTTCCTGACCCTATTTTTCCAAAAGGCATGAAAGAGTGATTTTGCCTAATAGAAGTACTTTGAATATTCAACATTCAAGACTTGACCCTCGATGCGCATTCATATTTGGGCTATCTTAGTCCGAATGAATATCAAAGTGTTCAGAAAGCGCTGCCACAAGCGGCATAACCCTTTTCGATGCCTACACTTTTACTAGACCACAACATACTGCTGTCCCACTTCAATGATTTCGTCATGCCCGAAAGCTTGTATCGGGCATCCATGAGGTTGAAGGGTAACACGAATGGCAATGATAAAATCAAGCTGGCTAACCCCTTGATTTATGTGTCAGTTTGGACTGTGGTTAAGTGTGACAGCTAGTTATGCTAATGATATTCTTCGAAAAAGGTTTTATTATAATGAGAGGGGCTTATGATTGAATGGAGTAGTGTGATAGGAGAACAATATTTGGCTCCAACAATTACTACGATTGTAGGAGCTGCTATTATTTACAGCTTAAATAAAGTATATAAGGTAGTAATAGCAAAGGTTTCAAAAGAAAAAGAATCTGAAATAGGTGAATCTTTCCGAAGAGTTATTGAATGTTTAGCCTCTAAAGACTTAGAAGTGAAAATGTCAGCCGCAATTTCATTAAGAAGGTTTTTTGACCCTAAAAGTGAAGTTGGTTTAGCTCATACGCCCTATGCTAAGCAAGCTATAGATGTAATGTCTTCATTACTTAAAGTGACGAAAACATCTGAATATCAAAAAATACTAGCTGATGGGATACGCTTTGTACCAAATAAACATTTAGATAGGGGGGACTTTCAACGCGCAAACCTTTCAAAAGCATTTTTAAGTTCAGAGGACTGTCAGAAAAGCTTTAGAGGCGCAGATTTTTTTCAAGCTAACCTTTCAGGTGCTTTGTTGAAATATGCTGAACTAAATGAGGCAGTATTTTACGAAGCAACCCTCACGGGGACGAAGTTTCAACACGCAAGTCTGAAGTCTGCCAACTTTCAGCAGGCTTCTTTATTGGATGTAAGTTTAAACAATTCAAACTTAAATGGCGCTAACTTCTACAAATCAACATTAATTAATGTTGATTTAAGTAACGCAGACCTTACTAAGGCTAAATTTGATGAAGCTACATTGATAAATGTAAAATTTCCTTCTAATGATAAAATGGAAGGGACAACATTTAATAGAGCTGTTGGGTCTGGAGATAACTTACCTAAAGGTATTRAWWCTWTYKCTNRTWMCYRMKAACAAAAGAAAATATTTATAAGTAAACCTGGAATTCTTGATATTCGGCAAGAGCGTTATGTAGCTAGAATTAAAGAGTTTATCGAAGTGAATAATTATGCGGTTGTGATTTTAGACCGAGACACATATGAACAAGCTCAAGTTTTATCTAAATTAACTAAATTAATAGATGAATGTTTTGCAGTTGTTGTGTTTGGTTTTAGCTCTACTTATATCAAAGAAGGTGTATTTCGTGACAATACTGAAGATTGTGAGATGTTAGAGAATGTATTTTTGGCTACGCCATGGTGTCAAGTTGAGGTAGGTATTGCCTCTGCGAAAAACCGCCAAATTCTTTTGCTTTCAGAAGATGGTATTACTGAAGGGGTATTTGATGAATCAGTGAATGAGTCAACAATAACTAGACTAAGGATGGATGCCTGTTTGAGTGTAAATAAATCTAATATTTCGAACTGGTTWAATAATATTAAAAAGTAAAGACGCTTCATTATGAGTATTTACACCAAAAGAATACGGTGTTTAAATCATTCATGGTGAATCCAACTAGCAAGTGCACCAGTAGCCGCTAAATAAAGACATAGAAGGAATTCTGATAGTGTGAGGTTACTACACAACGTCACCATCA
This sequence comes from Pseudomonadota bacterium, assembly GCA_002401635.1. Taxonomy (GTDB): domain Bacteria; phylum Pseudomonadota; class Zetaproteobacteria; order Mariprofundales; family Mariprofundaceae. Next base: position 829 of record NVTQ01000062.1, on the reverse strand, counting down.
GGAGATTCCTCCCATGTCCTACACACATCTTAGCTATCATGACCGAGTTGTCATATCTCATTTACAAGGGAAGGTAAGCTTACGTGAAATTGCGCGTCGAATTGGTCGAAGCCACAGCACAATTAGCCGAGAACTCAAGCGCAATAGCCCTCCTCATAGTCGGTACTGGCATGACTTTATAGATCCCATGGTTCGCAAGCGGAACTGTCAAGCTAGGCACCACTACAAACGTGATAACTATAGATTGTACCAATACGTTTGCCACCGTATTCGCCAAGATTGGTCACCCGAACAAATCAGCCATCGCTTAGGCAATGATTATCCTGATGATTCAACCATGCGTACGAGTACCGAGGGTATTTATCGCTGGATGTATGAAGATACGGTTGCTGGAGGTGAGTTGTATAAACATCTTCGACGTTGTCATAAAAAGAGGAAAAGACAGCGTAAATACGGYTCGTTACGAGGTTTGMTRCCAAAYAGGGTAAGCATCCATGAGCGACCTGAAATGGTTGATTTGCGTAATCGAGTGGGTGATTGGGAAGGTGATACGGTTGAAGGYTGCAARGGCAGTGGTGGYATCGCCACCCATGTGGAAAGAAGTAGTCGTTACCTCATAGCAGCGCACTTGATGGATAAAACAGCCCTTGTTTTTACCRCCCAATCCATCAARGCKTTTMAAGTGATACCTCGAAYATTCAGGCAYACCYTGACRCTGGAYAACGGYAAGGAAAATGCTCGATTTCAAACGATTGAAAAGAAAACTGGACTCACTGTTTACTTTGCCGACCCCTACTCATCTTGGCAGCGGGGTTTAAATGAGAATACG
>NVTQ01000061.1 GCA_002401635.1 Pseudomonadota bacterium | reverse complement strand
TTTTACCAGATATGACATTTAATACTGCCTGCGTACCAACAATCTGGCTGGTTGGTGTAACCAAGGATGGGTAACCGAAATCTTTACGAACACGTGGGATTTCTTCCAATACCTGATCCATTTTATCCAAGGCACCTTGTTCTTTAAGTTGGTGTGCCAAATTTGAAATCATGCCACCTGGGATTTGATTGATAAATACACGGGTATCAACGCCAGTAACATTCGATTCAAAACGTGCATATTTCTTACGAACTTCACGGAAATAAGCCGCAACATCTTGCAGAGCTTCGAGATTTAAACCGGTATCAAATTCGGTTCCAGCAAAAGCTGCAACCATGGATTCCGTAGCGGGGTGAGATGTGCCACCTGCAAGAGGAGAAATAGCTGTATCAATAATATCACAACCTGCATGTACAGCTTCCCACTGTACCATTTCAGCAACGCCTGAGGTGGAATGGCAATGAAGATGTAATGGGATATCAATGGATTTTTTAAGCTTAGTAATCAATTCACGTGTGGCTGTTGGTGTTAATAGACCTGCCATATCTTTGATTGCCAATGTGTCACAGCCCATATCTTCAAAATCTTTGGCAAGATCAATAAAATATTCCAAGGTATGCACTGGGCTAGTGGTGTAACAAATAGTGCCCTCTGCGGCTTTACCATTGGCTTTGACCTGAGTGATGGCTGTGCGCACATTACGAATATCATTCATAGCATCAAAGGTACGGAACACATCCACGCCATTGGCTGCTGCCATATCAACAAACTTACGTACAACATCATCAGCATAATGACGATAACCCAACAGATTTTGACCACGCAAAAGCATTTGCAGAGGGGTGTTTGGCAGAGCTTTTTTAAGCTCGCGCAAACGTACCCAAGGACCTTCTTTTAGATAACGTAAGCAGGTATCAAAGGTCGCCCCGCCCCATGCTTCAATGGACCAATAACCAATAGCATCGAGTTTTTCGCATATGGGCAACATATCATCCAAACGCATACGTGTTGCCAATAAAGATTGATGGCCGTCACGTAGGGCAAGTTCGGTAATGGCGAGTTTTTTCTTTTGAGTCATGTTAAAATCCTTTTTCAATAACTTATTTGGCATATGGATGTGTCAAGGGCTGCTTGCTGCCGTGAGTGTGCATAAAACGATGCTTTTGCGCACACGTATGAGGAAAATAACAGGATGTTGTTTTCCATTTTAATACAATCATAGACCAGCATGCGCAGCAATGGCGATTGCCACTGCGATAGCAATATCTTCGCGAGCATCAAAGGGTTTATAATCAAGTAATTCAGAATAATTTTCTAAAAAACCAGTATCAAATTGACCGCCAAGAAAGACTTCTGAAGCAGCAATATGACGGTAAAAGGGTAGTGTGGTTTTAACACCACGAATATCATATTCTTTTAGCGCGCGTTGGCAGCGCATCACAGTATGTTTCCACGTTGGTCCCCAAAGGGTTAATTTGGCACACATGGAGTCATAATGTGGCGGGATTTCATAACCAGGGTAAACACAGCCATCAACACGAACACCAGGGCCTCCGGGTGAGTGGTAACGGGTGATGCGACCAGGTGTAGGGAAGAAACCATTTTGTGGATCTTCGGCATTAATACGGAATTCAACAGCATGACCACGAATGGTAATATCTTCTTGTTTGAAGGGCAGCTTGTTACCAGCAGCAATAGAAATTTGCTCGGCAACAATATCCACACCTGTAATGGCTTCAGTGATGGTATGCTCAACTTGCAAACGTGTGTTCATTTCCATGAAATAGAAATTATGATTCTTATCAACGAGAAACTCGACAGTGCCAGCATTGACATAACCGACGGCTTTAGCGGCTTTAACAGCGGTGTCGCCCATGCGTTGACGTAAATCTTCATCAATGTAGTTGGAAGGTGCAATCTCAATGAGTTTTTGATTGCGGCGTTGAATAGAGCAATCTCGTTCATACAAATGTACGCAGTTACCATGTGAGTCTGCCAAAATCTGAAATTCAATATGACGAGGCTCGACAATGCACTTTTCCATGAATAACTCGCCATTACCAAAAGCAGCGGTGGCTTCACGGGTGGTTAAATCATAGTTTTCAACAACTTCGGCATCAGAGTTGCAACGGCGGATGCCTCGTCCACCACCACCAGCAGAAGCTTTTAGCATCACGGGGTAACCCATATTTTGCGCTGTTTCAACAGCTTCTTCTACGCTGACCAAAGAGGCTTCTGTACCTGGAATGCAAGGGATATTGGCTGCCAACATGGCTGTGCGGGCATTGGTTTTGCTTCCCATATTTGCAATAGCATCAGGGGAGGGACCAATATAAGTGATGCCTGCATCCAAAATAGCTTGTGCGAATTCGGAGTTTTCTGATAAAAAACCATAACCAGGATGAATGGCATCACAGCCAGTTTTAATAGCAATATCAACAATACGATGGATGTTTAGATAACTTTTAACAGGATCAGGGCCAATAAGAATAGCTTGATCAGCTTTTTTCACATGCAAAGCATGGCTATCAGGCTCGGAATAGATGGCAACCGACTCAATACCTAATTCATTACAGGCACGAATTACACGAATGGCACATTCGCCACGGTTGGCAATCAGAATACGTTTGAACAAATCAGAGCCTCCTAGATAGAGGCTGTATGATAGCGATTTTTAGTGCATTCGACAAACGCAAAAGTTTCGTGCAAAGCAGGCTGCTTCAATGCAAAGCTTGTTAAGTAACAGTATCGTTATTGCTTAAGTTTTTAACGTGAATGGGGGATTTGTCGATGTTGCTATTCATTTCTTTTCTGTAAAAGAAACGAATCATACATTTTCAGGATAGACAATGTAGACGAGCTTTAGCTCGCCCTGAGGGTGAGCCACAAGGATGTGGCGAGTCAAAAAAAGGCACCCTAGCTATCTGCTTATCTCCTACACTTACATCTAGCAAAAGGGCGCGTGATACTGCGCTTTTCCCTTTGATAGATGACGTTTCGGCGCAGCTAGGGCAGGGGGTGATGAAGGCTATAAACGAAAAAAGGCGACCCGAAGGTCGCCTTTTGACAAGAAGAAGCTTCTTTTACTTATTTGTAGTAGCTAATCATGCTTTCCAAAGAACGAACAGTGATCTTGGAAGCTTGTCCAGCTGAACCAAATGCTTCAAACCTAGCTTTACAGATGCCTTTCATGGCATCTTTGGCTGCTTTGTAGAATTTGCGTGGGTCAAAGTTCGCAGGGTTTTCTTTCAAGTGTTTGCGAACAGCGCCCGTAGAAGCCATACGCAAATCTGTATCGATGTTTACTTTACGAACGCCTGATTTGATGCCTTTAACGATTTCTTCAACAGGAACGCCGTAAGTTTCGCCCATATCACCACCGTATTCATTGATTGTTGCCAACCATTCTTGTGGTACAGAAGAAGAACCGTGCATCACTAGGTGAGTATTCGGCAATGCAGCATGAATTTCTTCAATACGGTCAATGCGCAATACTTCGCCTGTTGGTGGTTTGGTGAATTTATAAGCACCATGAGACGTACCAATAGCGATAGCCAAAGCATCAACGTTGGTTGCTTCAACAAAATCAACCGCTTCATCAACACCAGTCAATAACATATCCAAGTCAAGCTTACCTTCAGCACCATGACCATCTTCTTCGCCCATCATGCCAGTTTCCAAAGAACCAAGACAACCCAACTCGCCTTCAACAGATACGCCGCCAGCATGCGCCATATCAACAACCTGTTTGGTTACACCAACATTGTATTCAAAAGAACCTGGTGTTTTGCAATCGGCTTCCAAAGAACCGTCCATCATAACTGATGAAAAACCTGATTGGATTGAACGCAAACATACTGCTGGTTCAGAACCATGATCCTGATGCATTACAACTGGAATATGTGGATATTGCTCAACTGCTGCAGCAATCATATGACGCAAGAATGCTTCGCCTGCATAACCACGTGCACCAGCAGAACCCTGCATGATAACGGGTGAGTTTACTTCATCAGCAGCTTCCATGATTGCATGAACCTGCTCCATATTGTTTACATTGAATGCTGGCATGCCGTAGCTTTCTTCTGCTGCATGATCCAGTAATTGACGTAATGAAATTAATGCCATTGTGTCTCTCCTTTTATTTTAAAGCTTCTTCAAAAATATATTTAATCAATACTTACGATTTTCATCGCATTGGTGCCGCCTGATTCGCCCATAGGTGTACCAAAAGTCATGATGATTAGATCACCTTTATCTGCCAAACCATCTTTCAACATCTTGTTTTTCATATCCACAGTCGCTTTGGGTGCTTCAGTTGCGGTATATGTGATGGGCATGCACAGTGGAATTACATTACGAAATAAGGTAACGCGACCCAAGGTTGATGCTTCTGTAGTAAGTGCATAAATAGGCACATCGCCCAAATGGCGGGACATATATAACACTGTATTACCACTATGGGTAAATGCGGYAATGGCTTTAATCGGCATAGAACGYGCAACGTCCATMGCTTGATGGGCAATACATTCATCGATTGAATGAGGWGGGWAGCGKGGRTCACGGGTTTGCTKGGATGGCATAACACGYTGCTTCTCAGTTTCAAGGCAGGTGCGGTGCATGGCTTGCACAGCTTCAACTGGATAATTACCAGCAGCGGACTCACCAGACAACATGACTGCGTCCGTACCATCCAAGACAGCATTGGCACAATCATTGACTTCCGCACGTGTTGGAATTGGGTTTTCACACATCGATTCCATCATTTGTGTCGCAACAATCACAGGGCAATTGTATTTTGGTGCCATGCGTAGCATTTTCTTCTGCACAGGTGGTACCGCAGCATCACCAATTTCAACACCCAAATCACCACGTGCAACCATCACTGCATCAGATGCTTCCATGATGGCTTTTAGGTTGTCATCAAGTACAGCTTCAGCGCGTTCAACCTTGGCAACCATACCAGCATTGGAGCCTTCAGCACGAACCAATGAGCGTGCATATTCCATATCTTTACCATCACGCGGGAAAGAAATAGCAACATAATCCACACCAATGGCACAAGCTGTTTTGATGTCTTCTTTATCTTTATCGSTCAGTGCATCAGCAGATAGACCGCCACCAGCGCGGTTGATACCTTTGTTATTGGATAACACGCCGCCAACAACCACAGTACAATGAATAGCTTGACCAATCACTTCATCAACATCCATGATTAACAAACCATCATTGAGCAATAAACGAGCACCAGGYTCAACATCACCCACAAGTTCTTTGTAGGTCAGGCCTACGCGCTCATCATCACCATCATCAAGAGGCATATCTGCATCAAGGATGAACTTTTGACCGATTGTAAGCATGGTTTTACCCGTTTTGAATTTCCCACAACGGATTTTCGGACCTTGCATATCTGCCAAGATACCTACCACAACACCCAATTTGGCTGCTGCTGCACGTACATTTCTTGCACGCATTTGATGATCTTCAGGTGTGCCGTGTGAAAAATTTAAACGGACGACATTGACACCTGCRGCAATCATTTTCTCCAACATCTCTGGTGATTCAGATGCAGGGCCTAATGTTGCTACAATTTTTGTTCTACGAATTTGTTTGCTCACTTAGCTGCGCGCTCCTCTAACATCGCCACTGCTGGCAATTTTTTACCTTCCAAAAATTCAAGGAAAGCACCGCCGCCCGTTGAAATATAAGATACTTTGTCTGAAATATTGTATTTATCGACAGCCGCCAAGGTATCACCACCGCCCGCAATAGAGAACGCAGAAGACTCAGCAATCGCCAAAGCAATCGCCTTGGTACCTTCGCCGAATTGATCGAATTCAAATACGCCAACAGGGCCATTCCATACAATTGTGCCTGCATTTTTGATGATTTCAGCCAATTCAGCTGCTGAATCAGGGCCAATATCAAAAATCATATCATCATCAAGGCATGCATCTGCTTTTTTCAATGTTGCTTCAGCCGTAGGTGAGAACTCTTTGGCACAAACAATATCGGTTGGCACAGGAATGCTGCCGCCTTTGGCTTCTGCGTTTGCTGTAAGTTTTTTGCATGTCTCAATCAAATCAGCTTCATACAATGATTTGCCAACGGGTAAACCCGCTGCTGCGATGAATGTATTGGCAATACCGCCGCCTACAACCAATTGATCCACAATCGTAGAAAGTGATTCAAGAACAGTCAATTTAGTCGAAACTTTAGAGCCGCCAACAATAGCAACCATCGGACGAGCTGGGTTATCCAAAGCTTTGCCCAATGCTTCCAATTCGCCTGCTAACAATGGACCTGCACATGCAACAGGTGCATAAGTGCCAGCGCCGTGTGTGGAAGCTTGCGCACGATGCGCTGTACCGAATGCATCCATGACATAAACATCACACAATGCTGCGTATTGTTTTGATAATGCTTCTTCATTTTTCTTTTCGCCAACATTGAAACGTACATTTTCAAGCAGTACAACTTCACCATCTGCGACAGCGACATCAGTACCTAAATAATGATCAACAAGACGGACACTTTGACCCAATAAGCCAGACATATGCGCCGCAACAGGAGCCAAAGAGAATTCAGCTTCTGGAGAACCTTCAGTAGGGCGACCCAAATGAGACATTACCATTACTTTTGCGCCAGCTTTTACACAGTGTTCGATGGTTGCTAATGATGCACGAATACGTTTATCAGATGAAACTTTGCCATCAGCGATTGGCACATTCAAATCTTGACGAATCAATACGCGCTTACCAGCTAGATCTAGGTCGGTCATTTTAATTACAGACATATTTTCCCCTCTACTTTATTTTATTACGTTTTTCGCTGTTTGCTTATTCAAGCAGGCAGTGAAAAACGTAGGAGCTATCCGAAGATAACTCCTAACATTTTTATTTTTTATGCGATGTGACGCAATACGCGTAACATGTTCGCAGTATATCCATATTCGTTGTCATAAAAAGCAACAACTTTAACAAACGTGCTATCAATCGCGATACCAGCAGTGGCATCAAAGATCGATGGGTGAGAGTCACCACGGAAATCAGTGGAAACCACTTTTTCATCCGTGAAGCCCAACACGCCTTTCATGGAGCCTTCAGACGCTTCTTTCATGGCAGCAACGATGCCTTCGTATGATGTTTCTTTTTCGAGTTCAACAGTCAAATCAACCACAGATACATCCGAAGTAGGCACACGGAAAGCCATGCCCGTAAGCTTACCATTCAATGATGGGATCACTTTACCAACAGCTTTTGCAGCACCAGTCGATGAAGGAATGATGTTTTCCAAAATTCCGCGACCACCACGCCAATCTTTGTTGGATGGACCATCCACAGTTTTTTGTGTTGCAGTTGCAGCATGAACTGTGGTCATCAAACCACGTTTGATACCGAAGTTGTCATTCAATACTTTGGCTWCTGGAGCCAAACCATTGGTGGTGCAAGAGGCCGCAGAAACAATGGTTTCACCAGCGTATTCTTCATGGTTCACACCATAAACAAACATTKGGGTATCATCTTTGGATGGTGCAGATTGTAATACTTTAGATGCACCAGCATCGATATGTGCTTGGCAAGTTTCTTTGGTTAAGAAGAAACCAGTACATTCCAATACAACATCAACACCGACTTCATCCCATTTCAAGTCTGCTGGGTTACGCTCAGCTGTAATACGGATGGTTTTGCCATCCACAACCAAATTACCGCCATCAACAGATACATCGCCATCAAAACGACCATGAACGGAGTCATATTTCAACATGTATGCTTGATAGTCTGGCGCAAGCAAATCATTGATAGCAACAACTTCCATATCTTTAAATTCTTTCGCAATAGCGCGGAACGCCATGCGGCCAATACGGCCAAAACCATTAATACCGACTTTAATTGTCATAGTTACTCTCCCTTTAATTATTGTTAATTATTTTGAAACTTCGTTTACAGCTGCAACAACGGCTTCTGTGGTGATGCCGAACAATTTATACAAGTCTTTGATTGGAGCAGACTCACCAAATGTGTCGATACCAATAACCTTACCATTCAAGCCAACATACTTAGCCCAAAAACCAGTCACGCCCGCTTCAACAGCAACACGTGCAGCCACAGATGCTGGCAATACAGACTCTTTATAAGCTGCATCTTGCTTGTCGAAGGTGTTGGTCGATGGCATAGAAACCACACGAATTTTCTTATCAGTGATGGCAGCAGCAGCTTCCATCGCCAAAGAAACTTCAGAACCCGTGCCGATGATGATGGCATCAGGTGTGCCTTCACAGTCTTTCAAGATGTAACCACCACGTTCGATCAATTTGATTTGATCAGCTGTACGTGTTTGATGTGGCAAACCTTGACGCGAATAAATCAACGATGTTGGACCTGTCATATTCATAACCGCAGATTTCCATGATACCGCTGATTCAACTGCATCACATGGACGCCATACATCCATATTTGGAATCATGCGCAAGGTTGCAGTTTGCTCAACTGGCTGATGGGTTGGGCCATCTTCACCAAGACCAATAGAATCATGGGTGAATACTTCGATATGACGAATTTTCATCAATGCTGCCATGCGCAATGCATTACGAGCATATTCTGAGAACATCAAGAAGGTTGCACCGTAAGGTACGAAACCACCATGCAATGAAATACCATTAATCATCGCAGCCATGCCGAATTCACGTACGCCGTAGTTGACATAGTTACCATCATCATGCTGGCAAACTGGTTTGGCTTCAGGCCACAATGTTAGGTTTGAGCCAGCCAAATCGGCCGAACCACCCAAGAATTCAGGTGTAATTTTAGCTAAAGCAGCAATGGTTTTTTGTGATGCTTGACGTGAAGCAATGCTTTCACCTTTGGCATCAACTTCAGCAATAAATGCATCTACATCAGCTTCCCAGTTTGCAGACAATTCGTTGTTTAAACGACGTTTTAATTCGGCCGCTTCTGCTGGGTAAGCAGTAGCATACGCTTCAAAACGTTTGTCCCAATCAGATTCAGCAGCTTTTCCTGCATCCTTGTTGTCCCAACCAGCATATACATCAGCAGGAATTTCAAATGGTGCAGATTGCCAATCCAATTCTTTACGAACCAAAGCAATTTCTTCATCACCCAAAGCAGCACCATGGCAATCATGAGAGCCAGCTTTGTTTGGAGAACCAAAACCAATAATTGTTTTACAGCAAACCATGGTTGGTTTGCCAGTTTCAGCTTTCGCAGTTTCAATCGCTTCTTTAATTTCATCAGCACTGTGACCATCCACATTGCGAATCACTTGCCAGCCATAAGCTTCAAAACGAGCAGGTGTATCATCGGTGAACCAGCCTTCAACTTCACCATCAATAGAAATGCCGTTGTCATCCCAGAATGCAATCAATTTGCCCAAGCCCAATGTGCCAGCCAAAGAGCATGCTTCATGAGAAATACCTTCCATCAAACAGCCATCACCCAAGAATACATAGGTATTGTGGTCTACGATGTTGTGACCTTCTTTGTTGAACTGTGCAGCCAAAGTCTTTTCAGCCAATGCCATGCCAACACCGTTGGTGATGCCTTGACCCAATGGACCAGTGGTTGTTTCAACGCCTGGCGCATAACCATATTCTGGATGACCTGGTGTGCGTGAATGCAATTGACGGAACTGCTTCAAGTCTTCGATGCCCAAGTCGTAACCTGTTAGGTGCAATAAAGAATAGATAAGCATAGAGCCATGACCATTGGAAAGAATGAAACGGTCACGATCAACCCATTGTGGGTTGCTCGGGTTATGTTTCATATAATCATTCCAAAGAACTTCGGCAATATCTGCCATGCCCATAGGTGCGCCTGGATGGCCAGAGTTTGCTTTTTGTACTGAATCCATGGCTAAAGCGCGAACGGCGTTAGCCAAATGTCTACGATTACTCATTTAAATTACCCCTTGATTTTAATTAAAAATAAAACTTACAAATACAAATTTTAAACGTGTTGCGTGGTTTGAACGCGGCGAATATTGCCAACAGAACCTGAAAGAACAACGGTATCGGTGGTCATGTATTTACCATCAATATCAGTACCAACTTTGACGTGATTCACATATTCACCACTGGTTAAACCTGTGGCGATAAACATGCAGTCATCAGAGGTGACCAGTTCATCGCGTGTTAAATAACGCTCTGTATCAATACCTTCTTTTTTACACAACTCAATTTCAAAATCTTTTTGCGGAGCCATGCGACCAAACATTTCTGCGCCCATAGCACGTGCAGCACATGCAGTCACGATGCCTTCAGGAGTGCCGCCAATGCCCAATAGCGCATCAGAACCCATGTTTAATACAGCTTGAATCGCGCCGTTTACATCACCATCTGTGGCAAGACGAACTTTTGCACCACAAGCGTAAATTTCTTTCAATAACTGCGCATGACGAGGTTTGTCCAAGACAAACACCGTGATTTCAGTAATATCTTTTTGCAAAGCTTTCGCCAATTGATTCAAACGAACTTCAACAGAAGCAGTGGGATCAATTTTTCCGCGTGCAGCTTTTGGATAAACCTGTTTTTCCATGTAAAAACATGAACCAGGGCGGTACATGGTGCCAGCAGGGGCGGCAGCCAAGGTTACAATAGAGCCAGCAGCATCGCGGGCAAATAGATTGGTTCCTTCAATAGGGTCCACAGCAATATCAACACCGATACCGCGACCATCACCAACTTCCTCATCATCATAAAGGGCAGGCGCTTCATCTTTCGCGCCTTCACCGATAACAATAACACCTTTCATTTTAACCTGATTAATACGTGTGCGCATGGCATCAACAGCCAAGCCATCACCTTCGTCTTTTTGACCAGAGCCTACAAATGGCGCACAAGCGCGTGCAGCGGCTTCGCAAACTTCTACCAGATCAATCTTTAGATCAGCAACCGTGTTCATTGATTCCCCTCCCATTTTTTTTAAGAAAAACAACTAATGCGGCGGCACACTAGCTTAATTTCCTTCAAAAAGCGACCTGTGATATAGCACTTATGAAATAAGCTTATAAAATAAGGCTTGATAGTAATTGCTTGTGAATGCTTGCAGGTGCAGCAGCAATTGGGCTGCTTAGTTGTGCATGTTTAAACGGGTGATTGCCCCCGAAATCAGTAACTTTACAGCCTGATTCTTCGGCGAGTAGACAGCCTGCGGCATAATCCCATAGCTTTTCACTGCCATGGATAATAAATTGACCACGCCCAGCAGCCAGCCATGCCCATTCAAGCGCGCAACTGCCAATATTGCGTTGACTGCGGTAAACTTTTTGCGTGGCAAAGCGGCTGGCAGTCTTTGTGTCCAAACGTTTGAAATCGATAAAACCAACAGCTTGAATTAATTGCGCGATAGGCTTGCTCTGCATGGGTTGCCCATTAAGTTGAAAGCCTTGCCCGCGAATGGCGGTAAATGTTTCTTGGCGAATAGGGTCGTGAATGCAAGCCAGTATAGGTTTACCTTGATCAATCAATGCAATGGATATGGCGAAAAGTGGGATGGGTGTGGCAAAATTACTGGTTCCATCCAAAGGATCAACACACCAGAAGGCTTTGTTTGACTGTAGGCATTTTAATTGTTCATGTTGGGTCATTTCTTCGCCCAAGAAAGCGATATTTGGTGCAAGTGTGGAAAGCTCACGTTGCAGGAAATCTTGGCATTTTAGATCGGTTTCTGTAACCACTGAACCGTCATCTTTGATGGATGTGGCTGCCTGTTGTTTGAAGCCTGGTAGTAGAATGTTTTTGCCAGCAGTTTGAGCGATGTGGATAATTTTCTGAATATCGGGTGCCAAATGCTTGCTCCTACTGTTATACTKCCGAGGGTGAAAGTTTGTGAATTATTTAATGTCTYATAGTAATAAGGAGAAGGATTATGCTCAAGGGAAAAATGGTTATCGGACAGTCAGGTGGTCCGACCGCAGTRATTAACCAATCATTGGTTGGAGCGATTTTGGCAGCACGTCAGCAAGATGCAATTACAGGCATACTTGGTGCGCATCATGGTCTTGCGGGTATTATGAATGAAGATTTCATTGATTTAACCACACAGTCATTGGAGCAGCTAGAGTTGGTGGCGAATACCCCCGCAGCGGCACTGGGTTCGGTGCGTTTGAAACCGGGTAGAGCCGAGTGTGTGAAAGTTTTTGAAGTATTTAAAAAACATGATGTGCGTTATTTCTTTTATATTGGTGGTAATGATTCGGCAGAAACAGCACATATTATTGCTGAGATGGCAAAAGAAGAGAATTATGATTTTTGCACCGTACATATCCCGAAGACCATTGATAACGATTTAAGAGTTACGGATCACTGCCCTGGTTTTGCATCCGCAGCACGTTTTGTCGCTTTGGCATTTATGGGGGATGATAGAGACAATGCAGCATTGGCAGGTGTGAAAATTAATGTGGTGATGGGGCGTGATGCTGGATTTTTAACAGCGGCTTCTGCTTTGGCGCGTCAAAGTGAAGGTCAAGGCCCGCATTTGATTTATGTTCCTGAGAAAACATTTGATGTGGCTAAATTTCAGTCGGATGTAAAAGCCGTGATGGCAAAGTATGGACGTTGTGTCGTAGCCGTTTCGGAAGGTATTACCGATGCTGATGGGCAACCTGTGATGACCAGTGGTGAGCGTGATTCACATGGCAACTTGCAACTATCAGGCACGGGGGCTTTGGGCGATTTCTTATCTGGAAAAGTAAAAGAAGCTTATGGTGATGAAGTGATTCGTGTGCGCGCAGATACATTTGGTTATTTACAGCGTAGTTTTCCAAGTGTTGTGTCGGATGTGGACGCGCAAGAAGCACGCATGGTAGGTGATTTTGGTGTGAAACATGCTGTTGCAAATACAGAGCCTGGCTCTGTAGCGATTCGCAGACTTTCGAGTGTTCCGTACAAGAGCGAATGTTTTATGACACCGCTTTCAACTGTCGCCCGTGAAGCAACTGAATTAAAATCAGAGTATATCAATGCGGCTGGCAATGATGTGACGCAAGCTTGGCTTGATTATGTGCGACCACTGGTGGGTGATTTGCCTAAAATAGGTATGCTTTAATTCACTTGAAGCTTTGTTATAAAGGGGCTTGTGATTTAGTAACTATTGCCATGTGAAAGCTTGCTGCTATGGTTCGCCGCGCTGCGGGGCTGACCCTGCAGTTGAGTGAGTTCGGAAGGGTGACAGAGCGGCCGAATGTACCGGTCTTGAAAACCGGCGTAGGGAAACCTACCGTGGGTTCAAATCCCACCCCTTCCGCCAGTTTAAGCCCC
>NVTQ01000060.1 GCA_002401635.1 Pseudomonadota bacterium | reverse complement strand
ATCACCTTGTTATTCGCAATGTCTTGCCTGCTTTCAAGCAGTGCAGCTTCAAGCTCAATCTCTCTAAGGTGATGATAATGCTCAATATCAAGCACCACATACTTTTCTTTTCCGCGCACTGTAATCATCAGTTCGGGCGAACCTTTTAAACCTTCTTCAAGCGAAGATATACCGCGTGTTTTTAGTTCATTGGCTGTAAGTGAATGCATAACAATACTCCTAACAGTGCTGTTTATAGTATTCTTTATTGCTTGTGTCAATGTATGACTGTTGGGAAATCGGGGGCAGTTTATTATTTATCAGCGATGAGTCGTCACTTGAAGGTGCAAACCAAGCCCCTCAATGATTTGGAGCTTGAAAACTGGGTTTGACAATGGAAAAGTGGTCAGGGATTTCTTCGCGCGTTCATGCCTCAGGGGGAGGAATCGATTGATTGAATACTATCTAGTTTCTAGGGTTGAAATGTATATCCTCTTGATATATCCAAGATAAGTRGTTAYTMTTTCTATATTTAGGTGAAACGAGGTGAGCTATGGCAACAGTGCATACAACAGTGTTTAAAAGCAATAAAACCCAAGCAGTRCGTTTGCCCAAAGCGGTTGCACTGCCTGAATCTGTTACCAAGGTTGATATTGTCGCGGTGGGGAATACACGCATTATTACGCCTGCTGGTGAATCATGGGATGAATGGTTTGCGGGCAAAGGCGTGTCTGATGATTTTATGAGCGAGCGAGAGCAGCCTGTTGATCAAGAGCGGGAAGCCTTTTAATTGATGATTAAATATATGTTGGATACCAACATCATCATTTATACGATTAAAAATAGACCTGCCAAGGTGCGCGAATTATTTCAGCAGCATGATGGCTTGATGTGTGTGTCGTCAGTGACATTGGGCGAGCTTATGTATGGTGCAGAGAAGTCCAAACAAGTTGAGAGAAACCTTTTTGATATTGAAGCGTTGATGGCACGCTTGGATGTCGTTTCATTTGATGCGTCAGCAGCACAACATTTTGGTCAACTGCGGGCAGAGTTGTACAAAATTGGCAAGCCCATTGGTCCATACGATATGATGATTGCAGCCCATGCGAGAGCTTCGGGGTTGACGCTTGTTACAAATAACAGCAAAGAGTTTGAACGTGTGCCAGGGTTAAGGCTTGAAAACTGGGTATGACAAAGAATCAATAGGGTTAAACTCGATTGATTAAACTTTGCAATTAAGTTTATTTAAAACAACACAAAATGCCTGTTTTTAAAAAGTTAAATGTTGAAATATGAATATTTTATAGTTTATTCTTATTTTTAATTTAAATATAAAATTAACTTCTAACCATAAGTCAAAATAATGATAAGAAATAGTAGTGAATGAGAGCTGGTAAGTGCTGCATTATCAATGTGCGCAAATGAGTGTTTGAATAACTATTGCATAGTTGACTTAATATTGCTTCAATAAGCCAACGTTGGATGGGGTGGGTGGCAACATGAAAATCATAACCTTGATGAATCAGAAGGGCGGTGTGGGCAAGACAACCTTGGCATTGTCGTTGGCGGCACGTTGGCATTTGATGGGGCACTCGGTGTCCATTGTTGATGCTGATCCACAGCGATCAGCTGTGTTTTGGAAGAAACAGCAGGCGGTGGATAGTAAGCTGGCTGAAATTGATGTGTATTCCGTGAAATTACCTGCGGAAATTCGTGGAAGCCGTAATTTAAAGAGTGACTATGTGATTATTGATACACCGGGCACGGATAAAATGATTGTGCGTTCGGCATTGAATGCATCGGATGCTTTGTTGATTCCTGTACAGCCTTCTTCGTTGGATGTGCAGGCTTCGGCACCCTCTGTGCAAACAGCTCTAGCAAGTGGAAAACCGACAGTCTATTTGGTGAATCGGTATGTTTCGCAAACCCAGCTGGGTAAAGATGTGATGCATTCATTGCAACATACACCTGCGCGTGTATTGCGGAAGGCAATGGGGCAATATCAGGCGTTTCCACGCTCTATTGGGCTTGGGGAGACACCCAGTACAATGTTCTCTGGTGGTGCGGCGAGCCGAAATATTGAAGCTGTGGGTCAGGCGGTAGACACATGGCTGGAGGCTTGCCATGAAGAAGGTTAATGTGGGTGGTTTGAGTGATGCGGTGAATAAGGTTTCAAAGCGTGTTCATAATCAAGATATTGGTGCTTCACAGGTTACCCGTCGGATACGAGAATCCAGTGGCGAGTCTTTAAAACGCCTGAACATTGAGTTGCCTGAAGATGTGCATAAAGAATTGAAACTAGAGGCTGTGATGAAGGGTGTATCCATGCGTCAGTTGGTGGAAGAAATGCTGCGGGCGCGCTATCAATAGCGTTTACCAATGGCGTGTTACTCTTCTAGATTGATAATCTCTTCATATTGCTGATTGCTCCAATAAATAAAGGCTAGAATTTCAGCAATAGCGGTATGGACTTGGGCAGGAATACTCTCGCCAATATCCAAAAGGGATAAAATTTGCACCAAATCTTTATCTTCACGGATGGGGATATTGTTTTCTTTGGCAATACGCAGGATTTCATCTGCTAAAGCGCCACTACCACTGGCTGCGACTTTGGGCACAGCTTCTTTCAATGGTGTCCATTGCAGTGCAATGGCTTGTGTGTGGTGTTTGTTTGCTTTGCTCATGCTTGAATATCCAGTAAACCATCACTGCTTGGTGCATGGTTGATGAGCTGTTGAAATTGCAGTGATGTGGCTGGCTTGAGCTGCTTTGTTTCAGCACTGTTAAGGTAAACATCGTTAAAACCGATGCTTTTTAACTTTTCTTGCAGTTTTTGGATGTTTTCTTGTATAAATTGGCGAGAATCATCATTTTCATGATAAAACTTTGCGTGTACAGATGAATCGCTGATATGCGCATCAACACGCAATGCCCCCAAACCATTCAAATCCAAAGCGAATAGAATATGATGAGATGAATCTTGTGACTGGTTGTTTTCATTGTTGCTTTCATACATTTCCTGTTGGATAGATAGTAACACATTCGTCCATTGACCTTGCACCATCATGGGTAGCTCAAAACGAATAGGATCGGCTTGTATCATTGCCAAAAGATTAAGCGCTTGTTGTGATTCAATGCGTGCAAGCCCACGCTCCGCAGTGTGTTTGACCTGTGCGGATTCAATCGTTGTTTTGAACGCTCCAGCATTATCAGCAAGCTGCAGTAGCAAGGCTTTAAGGTCGTGTTGTTTGAGATGCTGGAGTTGTTCCATGGTTGCGTGGCGATGTTGGAATAAACTTGATTCGTAATGCTGACCTATTTGACGCATCAGATTGGCAATGCGCGGACCATCCATGCCTTTCTCAGGGCTTAAAGCATAATGATCCGTCCAATTTTGTAGGTTGGACAATGATTGAGCCAAAGGTTGATTGCTTGGTGTATGGCTGTTTGTTTGAGCAATGCTGGCACTGATATGGCGCAATGTGTTAAGTGTTTGTTGGGTTGTGTCATTCTTGCCAATATGCTGTTGTAAAAGCTGTGCAGTTTTGCTTTTGGGTTGTGCCATCCACGCCAATACACGCAAGCTGGGTTTATCGCTGTGGTTATCACGGTTAACTTCGAGTTGTAACAAATCACCTGCACGCACATGCATCGGAGCAGGCGCTTCAAAACGCTGTTGTTGCCAATGCAGGGTGATATTGCCAGAGGCTAGGCGTTCACCAACGCTGACGGTAATGATTTTGCCTGCAGCTAAGGAGCCAAGGTTGTTTATGCCACTTTTATGGGTGGGTATGTTGGCAGCATTGACGGGTGATGCTTTTAATACTTCCAATGGCTCTAATATCAGCTTGCTCGAAGTGGCTGCGTGTTCAACGTTTTGGATGTTAAAGCGCTCACCTATTTGAATGGGGCGTGTTGGGCTGGTGATTTGAATGGTTTGTGAGGCAGGTTGGGGCTGATGGGTTGGATTGTTTATTGCCAGAGCTGTTTGCTGTGTTTTATTGCTGGTGATGTGAAGCGTGGTAGATGACCCTTGTTTGGCGATAGCTATAGCCTGGTAGGCTTGTTTATTTTCTTTTAAGGCGATAGCTGAGGTGGATATTGTTTGGACAGCAAAGTCTTGATATTTATGAATACTTTTTTGCACTTCACTTGGTAATTTACTGCTTAAAAGAGCCTTTTTTGGCGTATTGGATGTGAAATTGTCTTGTTTGTTTGTGCTTTTAATGTTTTTTGAGTCATTTTTCAATTCCAATAGGATGATAGGCTCGGTTTGCACGACCTTTAAGGTGATACTCTTTTGTTGGAATTGTTTGCTGATACCTTCAAGTGTGATGGTTTCACCTTGGATGCTGACTTGGGTTTTACCTTGTGAAATTTGGCTGACAAAGGTTTGTAGTACGTCGCCTTTTTGAAGCATGGGTAATTTGCCTTGCGTAACCCGTAGTTGCACAGAGCCCCGTTCCATAAAACTTGGAAGATTGAAACTTGTTTTACCCGTTTGCATGGCTCGATGTTAACGATTTGGGTTAGACTGTCTATGTGACTGGCAACACACAAACAGCATCCAAACGAATGATTGTCGTATCCACATTGTATGTAATCAATTGCTTCATTGCGATAGCATACTCTAAATGATTGAGTGCGATTATTTGGACTTGGGGGGGAAACTGTTACACTGCCGCAAAACAACCTATTTGATTATAATTTGATATTGATTTGAATTGCCTAACATTTGAGATAAACAAGGATTAAACCATGACAGAACAAGAAATTTTAAGCATGTATGAAGATGCAGGCGCATTACTTAACGGGCACTTTGTGCTTTCGAGTGGTCGCCATTCGGCACGCTATTTGCAATCGGCATTGGTATTAATGTCCATGGACAATGCGACGGATTTGGCAGCGGCATTGATTGAAAAGGTAAATGCTGATGACTTCGAGATGGTCGTTGCGCCAGCCATTGGTGGTTTGGTGATTGGTCAGGAAGTCGCTAGGCAATTGAAGAAGCCATTTATTTTTACAGAGCGCAAAGAAGGTGACATGCAGATGCGCCGTGGTTTTACGATTCCTAAAGGTACCAGACTATTGGTGGTGGAAGATGTGATTACCACAGGCGGTTCAGTTTGCGAATGTATGGCTGTGGTGCGTGAGCATGGCGGTGTGCCGGTGAAGGTATTGGCTGTTGTGGATCGGGCACCGCAAGCAGAAGGGCGCTTTGATGTGCCACATGCGACGGCGATTTCGTTGGATGTTGAGACTTTTGCAAAAGATGAGTGTCCTATGTGCGCCGAAGGTACACCGGCTGTGAAGCCTGGTAGTCGAGGTAGTTTATAATGCCTAATTCTACGGGCGGGCCCGTTATTCGCTGTTTCCCATTTGGTGGTGTTGGTGAATTTGGCAAAAATATGATGGTCTATGCCGTTGATGATGATGCTGTGATTGTCGATTGTGGCATGGGTTTTCCAGAGCCTGGTCAGCATGGTGTGGATATTGTGATTCCCGATATTACCGCCTTGGATGAGATGGGTTTGAAGATTCATGCGTTATTACTCACCCATGGTCATGAGGATCATATTGGTGCTGTACCCTTTATCTTACCTAAGTTAGGCAGGATTCCTGTTTATGGCACACAAATCACTTTGGCATTGGTGAAAGCAAAACTATCAGAGCGTGGTTATAAAGGTGATTTACGCCTATTGGATGAGCATACACCGATTAAAGTTGGTCCTTTCCGTGTTGAAGGCGTGCCTGTAACCCATTCGATTATGGATGCAATTTCGGTGGTAATTCATACGCAATATGGTGCGATTATTCATACAGGAGACTTTAAATTTGACCCATCACCGCTTGATGGACGGGTGAGCGGATTGGAGCAGTTTTCTAAACTTGGTGATGCGGGTGTGTTGTTGCTGGCATCGGATTCCACCAATGCGACCCGTGCAGGCACAGGACCTTCGGAAATATCCATTGCGGCGGACTTGAGAAAGGCGGTCGCAGAATGCAAAGGCAAGGTTGTGGTGACCACATTTGCCTCGAATATGTTTCGTATTCAGCAAATTATTGAAGCTGGTCAAGCTGCGGGTCGCAAAGTGGCTTTGGCTGGGCGTAGTTTGGAGAAAAATACGGGTTTAACGCGTGATTTGAAGCGTTTGAATACTCCTGCGAATAGTTTGGTGGATATTAAACAAACACAAAATATCCCTGATAATAAATTATTGATTATTGCCACAGGCTCACAGGGTGAGTGGCGCGCTGCTTTGGCTCGCATTGCACAAGATAAGTTTCCGACGATTCGTTTGGGTGAAGGAGATTTGGTCATTTTCTCATCGTCGAATATTCCAGGTAATGAACGTGTTATTGCAGGGTTATTTAATCATATTTATCGCCGTGGCGCACGTATTTTGCATGCGGGGCAAGCGCATTTGCATGTGTCAGGTCATGCCCAGCAAGATGAGTTGAAGCAGATGTTGGAATTGACGCGTCCGAAATATTTTTATCCTGTACATGGTGAATATCGCAATTTGATTGAACATCGTGAATTGGGCGTGGCAACAGGTATTGCCTTTGAAAATACAGTGATTGCAGAAAATGGACAAAGTGTTGTAATCGATGAGCAAGGTATTGGTCATGGCCCAAGATTTCATGCAGGGGCTGTGTTTGTCGATGGGCTTCACCGTGATGAGGTTGATGATTTGGTATTGCGTGATCGCCGCATATTGGCAGATGATGGCATGATTTCTGTGACCGTTTTAATCTCGCAGCATGAGGGACGTTTGTTAACGGCTCCTGAATTAACTGCGCGTGGCGTGTTGCATGAGTCGGTGAGTGAAGAGGTGCTAGAGGATGCTGCCGCTGATATGCATCACTATTTGAACAGTTTGAATCAGGAAATGCTGGCTGATTTGGATGAAACACGCGAAGAAATTCGTTTGTGGTTGCGTCGTTGGTGTAAGAAACGTTTGGGTCGTCGCCCGATGGTCTTGCCAGTGGTGATTGAAATTTAATGGCAGATTCGGAGAAAATTGAGATGACACCGTTGATCATGCGGGAAGCCTTGGCTTTTTTGGTGTTTGCATGTGTTGCGATGGTGGCTGCTTCGTTATATAGCTTTAATGCCAATGATCCTTCTTTGAATCAAGCAACCTCTGCGCAGGCTGAAAATATGCTTGGTACAGTTGGGGCATGGGTTTCAGATTTGATGTATCAATTGTTTGGTTTGGCGAGTTGGCTGTTTGTATTGCTGGGTATTGCTTTGGTGGTGCGCATGGTTGCTGGTTATCGTCCTTATAGCGCTGGCTGGACATCGCTATTTTGGTTGCCATGTATTGTGGCTATAGCGGGTTTGTTGCATGCTCACCTTACACTGGCAAGCATCCAAAATTTTTCTTGGTTGGTTTTACCCGCAGGCACAGGTGGTGCTTTGGGGGCGATACTGGTTCAATCTTTATCTGAGCCTTTGTATGCATTGGGTTGTGATTTGGTATTGATTGCCTTGATGTTAAGTAGTTTTGTGATTGCTTCGCATATCTCATTGTTGGCAGTGATTCAGCGTATTGGTTTGGCATTGCTTTGGGTATTACGCCAGCTCATGGCTGTTGTTGCAGACGTAAAAGTACGCTTGCAAGGAAATTTGCAATCGCGTCGGGAACGCTTGGAGGGCAAGGAGCAGCGGCAACGACAAAAAGAAACCCGCCCACCTGAACCTGAAAATAGGGTTGAACCTGAAATTTTACAGGTCGCAAATGTGAAAGTATCGCAACGCGCGAAAGAGGAAAAACAGGTTGAGCTATCGCTTAGCACGCCTTCAGATTCGGGCTTTAAATTACCATCTTTATCATTGTTTACGCCACGCCGTGATTCAGGGCATGTTTACAGTGGTGAAACATTACAAGTCATGAGCCGCATGCTTGAGAAGAAGTTGCTCGATTATCGGGTGGAAGGAACCATCGTAGCGGTGCAACCAGGGCCTGTAGTTGTGCAGTTTGAGTTAGAGCCAGCAGCAGGCACCAAAGTATCCAAGGTGGTTGCACTGCAAGATGATTTGGCGCGTTCGATGTCAGCAATCAGCGTGCGTGTTGCGGGCAATATTCCTGGGAAAAATGTGATTGGCATTGAGTTGCCGAATGAATCGCGGGAAATGGTGGTATTGCATGATGTGATTTCCAGTACTGCATTTTCTGATAAAAAGAAAATCCTTCCACTGGCATTGGGTGTGGATATTGCAGGTCAATCGGTGGTGGTCGATTTGGCGAAAATGCCGCATTTGTTGGTGGCAGGTACAACAGGTTCGGGTAAGTCGGTATCGGTGAATGCTATGATTTGCTCGATGTTAATGGCGCATACGCCTGAAACACTGCGCATGATTATGGTTGATCCAAAAATGTTGGAATTATCCATGTATGATGATATTCCACATTTATTGGTGCCCGTGGTGACCAGTCCGCACAAAGCCAATAAAGCATTGGCATGGGCTGTGTTTGAAATGGAGCGGCGTTATAAACTTATGTCGGAAGCCAGAGTTCGTAGCCTTGATAGTTATAACAAGCAGGTAAGCAAAGAAGACGGTGGTGAGAGCTTGCCCTTGATTGTGATTATTATTGATGAATTGGCTGATTTGATGATGGTGGCGGGTAAAGAAGTAGAGCAATCGATTTGTCGATTGGCGCAAAAAGCGCGTGCGGCGGGTTTACACCTTATTTTAGCCACCCAGCGCCCCAGCGTGGATGTGATTACAGGTCTTATTAAGGCGAATTTACCCAGYCGTTTGGCATTTAAAGTRTCATCAAAGATTGATTCCCGCACGATTCTGGATCAGATGGGTGCAGAGCAACTACTGGGTATGGGTGATTCATTGTTGATGTCTGGAAGCACAGATTTAAAACGTGTGCATGGTGCATTTGTGGATGATAATGAAGTCATTGCTTTGGTKGAGTATTTGAAAACACAGGGCGCACCTGATTATAAAGATGAAGTCTTTAGCATGAGTTTGGATGATGSYGAAGRTGCCATGGGTGATGGKYYTGGTGGYGGWGAAAAAGATGAAAAGTATGATGAAGCTGCTGCATTGGTGATTGAAAAAGGCAAATGTTCGGTGTCGATGGTGCARCGTTATTTGCGCATTGGTTATAATCGTGCCAGCCGTATTGTGGAGCAAATGGAAGAAGATGGTTTGGTAACACCACCAGGCTCAGGTGGCACCCGCAAAGTATTGGGCGGACGTGAAGGCGGTGTATTTGAATGAAACGAATAGTGCTGTTATTGATGTTGTTATTACCTGTTTCGGTATGGGCGGAAGCGGATGAAGCTTCAACTGAACCCTTGCCGATAGCGTTAAAGCAGGGTTTGGATCGCTTGGCGAGTTTATCTGGTTTTTCATGTAAGTTTGAGCAGATTATTTTTTATGATGATGGTAGCAAACAGGTTTTTAGTGGCACATTGGCTGTGGCAAAATCAGGGCGTTTTCGTTGGCAATATATGCAGCCTTATGAGCAGTTATATATTAGTAATGGTGATGGTGTTTGGTTGTATGAGCCTGATTTGATGCAGGTACAATGGTTGCAAAGCATCAGTGCGGTAGATCCGATTGCCATGCGTTTGTTAGAGGGGCGTGTGCAGCCTGAAGAAGTGCATGTATTGGGTGATGTTGCAGGTGTATATCATGTGCGCTTGGGTGATGGTGAGCAGGCAACGGAGCTGTGGTTGGCATTGGATAAGCAAGATATGCCACTGTGGTTTGAAAGCAGGGATAGTTTGGGCAATCGTAATCGCATGCGTTTATTATCCATTGATGTGCATGAGCCAGATAAGCAACAATTTGAATTTAAAGTGCCAAAAGGTGTGGATGTGATTGATGCCAACGGCAATATAATAGAGAATAATATAATGGGGAGTCATGAATGAAACGTTTGTTTGCAACAGTAGGATTGTTATGTGCATGTGGAGGTGGGGCTATCTCGGCGCAAGCGGCAGGGTTTGCCAATAATGACTTTTCGGCATCGGGTGTGGGTGTCGCCAATGCGATGGTCGCAGGTGTCGCTGATGTGACAGCAGCATCGTATAACCCCGCAGCGATTGCATGGCTGGGTGGCGGTGTGTATGTCGAAGGTAATTTTGCATCACGTAGTCGCAACTCGTCGGTCAAGCTATCTTCAGGCGCTATTCAACCCAATACTGGCAGTGCTAAAAATGGTAGTAACCTTCATGCAGCGTGGATGTCAGATGATAGTGATATTGGTCTTTCTTTAGCCTTTACGCAGCCATTTGGGAGTGAGAATGTTTGGGCAGGTGACCGAACGACCATTAAATCAGATCGCTTATCATTGGATTTAATTTATGTTGTGAGTAGCACGTTATCTGTGGCGCATGGTGTTGATATATATCGAACAACCATAGATATGACACAAGGAGCGGCATCTTTTTCAGGTAAAGATAAAGTCAGTTTTGGTGTGAATGTTGGTGTAAACTGGAAACCTGCACCATTGTGGCAAGTTGGTATGATGTTGCGTTCGGGCACCAAAGCAAAAGTAATATCGGGTAATCAGCAGGTTGATTTAAAGCTTCCAGAACAAATAACATTGGGTGTATCACATGATATGGCAAATGCATTTCGCTTGGAGGCGGATATTGCTTATGAGCGCTGGTCGCGCATTAAGAGCCTTGATGTGATTGGTGGCACTATCAAACATGCAACCGATTTAAAAGACACATTGGCATTAAAAACAGGTCTGACATGGTATTGGTTACCTGATACCACGTTTCGTTTTGGTTATGCGTATGAGCAGGGTGCAAACCGTGCATCGGCATTTCAGCAGGCCATTGCCGATCAATCGGGGCATCGTTTAAGCCTTGGTGCGGGTGGTGATGCGTTCGGTATACATATGGATTTGGCATATGCTTATACATTTCATGCCAAACAATCAGTGACAGCACCGATTGCGGGTGAATACCGTGATCGTGAGCAAGCTGTGATGATTTCAGTATCCAAGGCATTTTAAACTGATTTCTACTGTGTCATTGTTTCCTGAAGAAACAGCTTCGATAACATCACAGGCCGATGCGCCTTTGGCATATCGCCTGCGCCCTGTTTGTTTGCAAGATGTTGCAGGGCAGGATGCGTTAACCAGTGAGCAGTCTTGGTTTGCAACTGCCATCAAAGAAGGGCGTGCTGTTTCCTGCGTTTTTTGGGGCCCCCCAGGGGTTGGTAAAACAACACTGGCAACACTGATGGCAGAATCAGCAAACATGCCATTTGCACATTTATCGGCAGTGTCGGCAGGCAAGAAAGAAGTTCAAGCTGTGGTGAGTAATGCCAAGCGTGAAAATCGGTCTTATGTGCTGTTTTTGGATGAGATTCATCGTTTTAATAAAGCCCAACAAGATGTGTTGTTGCCCTATATTGAAGATGGCACATTGATTCTGGTGGGTGCGACCACTGAAAATCCATCGTTTACCTTAAATAACGCATTGCTATCGCGTTGTCGTGTGATTGTTTTGAAAGCTTTGGATATAGCGGCATTGGCGAAAATATTACAACGTGGTATCAACGTTTTACAAGAGCAGGAGCAAGGTTTTTCACTGGCTGCTGATGCTTTGCAATGGTTGGCAGAAGCTGCTGACGGTGATGCGCGCTATGCTTTGAATGCTTTACAGAGTTTGTTTGAGGCAGATGCAGTRCGGCATTGGGACTTGTTGGATGTGCAGCAACAATGGTTGCGTAGGCAAGGTAAATATGATCGCAATGGCGATGCCCATTATGATTTTATTTCAGCATTGCATAAATCTATTCGTAGCTCTGATGCCGATGCCGCATGTTATTGGTTGGCACGCATGTTGGAAGCTGGTGAGGAGCCATTGTATTTGGCGCGGCGATTGATTCGTATTGCSACRGAAGAYATTGGTTTGGCAGATCCRMRMGCTTTRAGTTTATGCTTGGATGCACAGCGTATGTATGAAATTCTAGGTTCCCCAGAGGGTGAGCAAGGATTGTTTGAAGCGGCTATTTATTTGGCATTGGCACCCAAAAGTAATGCCGCATATATGGCTGAAAAAGCAGCGAGAAAATTAGCCAAAGAAACGCAAGACTTGGATGTACCTATGCATTTGAAAAATGCACCGACCAAGCTTATGAAGGGGCTTGGGCATGGTGAGGGTTATCAATATGCYCAYAATGYTRMKGAYGCAGTGGTTGATCAGCATCATTTTCCACAAGAGATGGAAGCTGTAAGCCTATTTGAGCCGACTGAACGCGGTTTTGAACGTACATTGCGAGAGCGCAAGGATTGGTTGGAAGAGCGACGCAATGAATTGCGTAAGGATGCAAAGATATGAAACAAATGCTGGCAGTAGCACTGGGTGGAGCATGTGGTGCGATGATGCGTTTTTGGTTGGCAGCAGCGGTACAACGCTTTGCAGGTGGCGCTTTCCCGTGGGGAACGTTATTTGTTAATGTCTTGGGTAGTTTTCTGCTGGGTTTCTTGTTTGTCTGGTTGATTGAGCGAAGCACGGTAGGTGAGTTGGCTCGTTTGGCGATTACAGTTGGATTCTTGGGCGCATTTACAACCTTTTCCACTTTTTCAGTTGAAACTGTGCGGCTTATGCAGGAAGGTGCGATGGCATGGGCATTGGGTAATATCTGTTTGCAGGTATTGCTTTGTGTTGGGGTGGCATGGTTAGGTATGCAGTTGGCGCGCACGTTATAGGAGCTTTATAATCTGAATGAGGTTGTGGGCTAGGGCTTTTTAATGCTAGTTTGGCGAGAATATTTTATTGATGTGAGAAGGGTGGTATTATGAATATATACAGTTTTACAGGACGATTGGCACGGGATAGTGAAACACGTTTTACACCAGGAGGTATGGCTATTTGTTCTTTTTCTGTAGCCGTGGATTATGGTTTTGGAGAAAATAAAGGTACAAACTGGTTACGTTGTTCGTTGTTTGGTAAACGCGCTGAAGGTCAGTTGCCAAAATATTTGGTCAAGGGTACACAAGTTGCCATCAGTGGTGAGCTACGCATTCGTGAATATGATGATAAAGATGGTAACAAACGCACGTCTGTTGATGTATCAGTGGATAAGCTTGATTTAATTGGTGGTCGTAACGAGCCGCAAGGTGGCGGTGGTTACCAGCAGCAGGGTGGTGGCTATCAACAAGGTGGACAGCAGCAGCAAGGTGGGGGCTTTCCAACACATGGTGGTGGTCAGAATAAGCCTGCTCAGCAAACTAAAAATGATCCGTTTGCTGACAGCCCAGCATTTAATGATGTACCTGTAGATGATGATATCCCATTTTGATGTTTAGCTGAACGCATGATTTTTTTAATGAAGGGGTCTTGTTTTACAAGACTCCTTTATTTTTTATAGTTAAAAGAAGATGTTGCAAAAATAATTTTCTTGTATTGATATTGATAATAGCTATCATTTTCATTATGATAAGACTTACTGTACAGCGACAAGCAATTCTTGATTTA
>NVTQ01000059.1 GCA_002401635.1 Pseudomonadota bacterium | reverse complement strand
CTTTTCTTCAGAGTTTGGTATTCGTTTCTTTCTTTTAAAATCGCCTGACAAAACATTACGAACCATGAAAATATGGACAAAAGATTGTGATAAACATGTGCGGCGCTTGGCATCGGAAGGCTCACGTCCAAGATTGCCTTGGGCAATGCAACTCCCTGCTTTTATTGATGACCCTACACCTGTCTTAGAACTATTGGAGCTATTAAAGGATGATAAGGAAGAATACGTACGGCGTTCAGTTGCAAACAACTTAAATGACATCGCCAAAGATCATCCTGAACGTGTGGCAGACACTGCTGAGACATGGATGCTTGGAGCCAGTAACGAGCGCAAGAAGCTGATTCGTCATGCTTGCCGAACATTGCTTAAACAAGGCAATACACGTGTGTTACAAGTCTTTGCTTATAACCCGCCTCATTTGACACAGGTAAACATACAAATAGAAACACCCGAAGTGATGTTTGGTACTGCATTGCAGTTTGGCATGTCCATATCATCAAATGCCAAACATGCGCAGCCGCTGATGATTGATTATGTGATTCACCATCAAAAAGCCAATGGCAAAACATCGCCAAAAGTATTCAAGTGGTCTGTAAAAACGCTAGCGGCAAATGAAACACTCAAACTAAGCAAAAAACACATGATAAAAAAGATAAGCACACGCACGTATTATCAAGGTTTGCACACATTAGAAATCATGGTGAATGGTGTGTCTGTAGGAAAGGTTGATTTTCAGTTGTTGATAACTTGATTATCATACGTCAACCTTACTTCGCATGAGATAGGAGGCTGAAAGCTATGGAAATCACCTTAAACCACACCATTATCCCCGCACATGATCATGTTGCATCAGCTAAATTTTATGAGCGCATATTTGCTTTCACATTTGTAAAAGAATGGGGGCATTTCGCTGTGGTCAAGGTTAGCTCAACGTTAACACTCGACTTTCAAACAAAGGATGTGTTTTCATCCATTCATTACGCATTTAAGGTGAATGATGAACAGTTTGACCAAATTTTTTCTCGCATTAAAGAAGATCATATCAAATATGGCAGTGAGCCTTACAACTTAGACAATGCTAAGATTAATCATAAATATGGTGGTCGGGGTGTGTATTTTAAAGATCCCAATGGGCATGTTCTTGAAATCATTACCGCCGATTACATTATTGATGAACCTAGCTCATAACCCAAGGAGTTTAATATGAATAAATTACTCATTTTCTTTGCTGCAGGTTGTTTGGGCGCACTCGCCAATAGCCTTGCTGTATGGCTGTTTGGATATTACAGCATCACATCATCCCTGGGTGTTTCAATCGCGCCAACATTATCAGCTGATTGGCTTTATCCTCGCATTGTTTGGGGTGGTCTTTGGGGTTTGTTGTTTATTTTACCGATGTTGCAATCAAGGCTCTTGCTCAAGGGTGCAGTTCTAAGCTTGTTTCCGACAGCAGTTCAGTTATTCGTTGTCTTTCCTATGATGGCTCATAAAGGTGTTGCAGGGCTTGATTTGGGGCTTCTCACACCCTTGGTTGTATTATTTTTCAACTGGGTATGGGGTGTTGTTGCTGCGTTAGCCATCAAAGCTGGAAAATAATAAATGTGAATTTATATGATAATACTATAAAAATACAAAATATATGCGCAATAATGAATTTAACTTGTGAAAATAAGCTCTAAAATGACACTTTATTCAAAGATAAATGCAATATTTTATACGGTAGGGAAATTCAAACTAGTGAGTTTAAGCTTTTATAATTTTCTCTAAACCACCGACATAAGGGCGAAGCTTTTCTGGAACGACTACAGAATCATTGCCATTTTCATCAAGTTGCCAGCCGTTCTCTAGAATCGCTACCAACGTACGTCCAATCGCCAAGCCTGATCCATTCAGTGTTGCCACTGCTTCTGGTTTACCACTTTCTGCCCTAAAGCGAATACCTGCACGTCGCCCTTGAAACTGAGCAAATGAAGAACAAGATGAGATTTCCCGATAACAGTTTTGGGAAGGTAACCAAACTTCCAAATCAAAGGTCTTTTGCGCTGAAAAACCAATATCTCCAGCACATAAATCCACTACACGATATGGCAGTTCCAGAGCTTCCAACACGTTTGCGGCATGRGATGTTAATTCATYCAAGCCACTTAATGCCTCATCTGGATGCACCAGTTGCACCAACTCAACTTTATCAAACTGATGCTGACGAATCATRCCRCGKGTATCACGCCCMGCMGAGCCWGCTTCRCGSCGAAAGCATGGTGTRTARGCACARTGGCGAATCGGYAAATCTTTCGCATCAATAATGGTATCTTGATATAAATTSGTKACAGGCACTTCTGCTGTAGGAATMARAAAGGCATCYTCGCCTTCMARGCGATACAAATCATCTTCAAACTTTGGYARCTGMCCTGTMCCTGTYAAYGTYTTKCGATTGGCAATMGCAGGCACCCAMACTTCTTCATAACCATGCTGATCGGCATGCATATCCAGCATAAACTGCATCAAACCACGTTCTAAACGTGCTGCTGCGCCTCTAAGAACAGAAAAGCGGCTGCCCGCTAGTTTGGTACCCGCTTCAAAATCAAGAATACCCAAGGCTTCGCCAATATCCCAGTGCGCTGGCACTTCATCTTGGCGCGGTTCACCCCAACGACGAATCTCAACATTATCATCTTCATCGGCACCATCTGGCACAGACTTATGCGGTAAATTAGGGATTTCTAATAAGACATCTGAAAATGCAGATTCAGCTTCTTTGGCTTGTACATCGAGTAATTTAGACTGCTTGGCAACCTCACCCATACGCGCCAATTCTTCAGAAGCATCTTCGCCCTGCTTTTTCTTCTGACCAATCAGCTTGGATACACTGTTGCGTTCTGCCTGCAATGCTTCTGATTGCGCTTTGACATCACGTTGTGCGCTATCCAAAGCACGCGCCCTAGCCCAAGCTGAACCTTCTGCTACAAGTGCTTCGCCACGACGGGCTAAAGCCGCTTGCATGGCTTCAAAATCTTTACGAAATGCCTTTCTATCAATCATTCATCGGCACCTGTTTCTTCACCGTTCCCAGCATCAAACAACTCTGCTTCAGCTTCTTCTTCATCCTGCTTTTCAACCACGCGCACAGCACCAATCACACGCTCTTTCTTATCACATTTAATCAAGGTAACACCCTGTGTATTGCGACCAATCACAGAAATACCATTCATCTTCATACGCATCAAACGACCCGTATCGGTCATCATCATCACTTGATCATCATCAAGCACCTGAATGGTTGCCACCATCGCACCATTGCGATCACCTGTTTTCAAGGTGAATACACCCTGCCCACCACGTTTTTGACAATTATATTCTGATACCAAGGTACGTTTACCGTAACCATTCTCAGAAACCACCAATAACGAGGCTTTTTCTGCCACCAAGGTCATAGAAATCACCGTATTATCTTTCGGCATACGCATACCCGTCACACCGCGTGTGCTACGGCCCATAGTGCGTGCATCTGATTCATGGAAACGAATCAACTTACCACCACTGGATGCCAACATAATATCCTGTTCACCATTGGATTTTACCACACCAATCAAACCATCATCTTCATCCAATTTGATAGCAATAATACCGTTGGTACGAATATTCTGATATTCAGACAACTTGGTTTTCTTAATCACACCATTTTTTGTTGCCATGACAATGCAATGTTCATCGTCAAATTCACGCACTGCCAATGTTGCTGAAATCTTCTCATCTTTTTCAACAGGCAATAGGTTAATCAGAGCTTTACCACGTGTTGCACGCCCTGCTTGAGGTACTTCATACACTTTCTTACGGAACACACGCCCCTTATCTGAGAAGAATAAGAGATAATCATGTGTGGATGCGACCATCAACTGCGTTACAAAATCTTCTTCTTTGGTGGTCATGGCAGTCTTGCCTTTACCACCACGACGTTGCGCACGGTACAAGGTTGTCGCATTGCGTTTGATGTAACCTTCATTGGAAATAGTTACAATCATGTCTTCTTCGGTGATTAAATCTTCCACCGAAAGCTCTGCTGTTTCGTCCATGATTTCAGCACGACGCGGGTCGGCATACTTATCACGCACTTCTTCAAGCTCTTCACGAATCACTTTCATCAACAGTTTGTCATCTGCCAAAATGGCYTTCAAACCTGCAATCAAGGTTTGAATTTCTTCAAATTCAGCTTTGATTTTATCATATTCAAGACCCGTCAAACGTTGCAAACGCATATCCAAAATGGCTTGTGCTTGTTTGTCCGAAAGCGCAAATGTATCCATCAAACCTTGTTTGGCCTCTGCTCCCGTCTGGCTGGCACGAATCAACTTAATCACTGCATCAATATGATCCAAGGCAATCAGCAAACCCTCTAAGATGTGCGCACGTGCTTCGGCTTTGTTTAAATCAAACAAACAGCGACGTGTAACAATCTGACGACGWTGATCGATAAAGTGTAATAATAATTCRCGWACACCACACAGCTTCGGCTGACCATCAATAAGGGACAGCATATTGCAGCTAAAGTTGCATTGCAGTTGTGTTTGTTTGTACAAATTGTTCAAAATAACTTCAGGTATTTCATTGCGCTTCATTTCAATAAAAATACGCATACCATCACGATCTGATTCATCTCGTAGGTCAGAAATACCTTCCAACTTCTTATCACGCACCAAGTGTGCGATATTTTCAATCAATCGCGCCTTGTTCACCTGATAAGGCAGTTCGGAAATAATCAACGATGCGCGCTTGGTGCGGGAATTAATCTCCACTGTCGCTTTGGCACGCATGGTKACCGAACCACGACCTGAAATAAARGCATCACGCATGCCTTTACGACCATAAATAAATGCMCCYGTTGGRAAATCAGGRCCRGGCATRATTTGCATCAAYTCATCATCATCGGCATCWGGATTATCAAYCAAKGCAATGGTTGCATTGATRCTTTCACCCAAATTATGKGGWGGRATATTGGTTGCCATACCCACAGCAATRCCTTGYGARCCATTSACCAAYAAACATGGRAAYTTGGCTGGCAAWACTTTTGGCTCMSTCAAYGAATCATCATAGTTGGAGCCRAAATCAACCGTATCTTTATCAATATCAGCCAATAATTCWGCCGATAACTTGCTCATRCGCGATTCAGTATAACGCATYGCMGCAGGMGAATCGCCATCCACAGAACCGAAGTTACCCTGCCCATCYACMAGCACATGACGCATGCTCCAATGCTGTGCCATACGMACCAAGGCATCATAYACAGCAGTATCACCATGCGGRTGATATTTACCAATCACATCACCGACCACACGSGCYGAYTTYTTRTAAGGTTTRTCATGGGTACAACCCAARTCYTGCATRGCATATAAAATACGACGATGAACKGGTTTYARACCRTCKCKRGCATCRGGYAAWGCACGTCCRATAATYACACTCATGGCRTAATCMAGRTAGGARCGYTTCATCTCATCTTCAATCAGAACTGGTGCTGCWGGRTTCAGTATTTCGTCCATTTTATCTCCGTRTRNTACATACTCAAWAAAWNTCATGGTGCCCTCGACAGGAGTCGAACCTGTGGCCTACCCCTTAGGAGGGGGTCGCTCTATCCATCTGAGCTACGAGGGCATAAATAATATCACCCTAGCATGGGAAAGCACGCTATAATGATGCAGCATCATAACCACAATACAGTCATCCTGCACGCACTGACTTAACAGTATTTGCATGTACATAAATCAATAGATTTCTAAAAGAAAAAAGCTGAAAGAAAACTTACAAAAGTGCCTTTATAAATTCACAGGCACCTATAAAAAAACAACCGTATTTTGTGGTTATCAATAAGAAAGCAAGTGATGCACAGGTGTATCACCCAATGCTTTACGCCCCTCAAGGAAAGATAGCTCAATCACAAACAAACAAGCCACAACCTCTGCCCCCAATTGATCAATAAGCTGCAGTGTTGCTTTTGCCGTACCACCTGTTGCCAGCAAATCATCAACAACAACAACTTTTTGACCATGATTCAAGGCATCACGATGTATTTCCAAGCGATCCATGCCGTATTCAAGCTCATATTCAATCGCATGCACATCCGCAGGAAGTTTACCTGGCTTGCGTACAGGTACAAAGCCCAAACCTGTTAATTGTGCCAAGGCTGCGCCAAATAAAAAACCGCGTGATTCAATGCCAACAATCAGGCTTGCATCACTCGGCACATGGCATGCCAAGGCTGAAACACAAGCRCCAAARGCATCMCCATCTGCCAATARCGGTGTAATATCTTTAAAARYAATKCCWGGYTTAGGGTAATCWGGAATATCRCGAATAAAATCGCGRAAATTTATAGCGTTGGMTGARCTCAAACRATCTCCTCAAGRCAAAYATKATCTGCATCCATCAAGGTACGCAGTTTTTTCAAAGCAACCACTTGAATTTGGCGAATACGCTCACGCGTCACGCCCATATGTTGGCCAATGGCTTCAAGTGTCCATGGRTCTTCATGRCTWACYAAACCATAGCGYAAKCGTACCACTTCCTGCTCTTTTKTKCCTAAYTTTTCCATCCAGTCCATCAACATAGCATCACGAATCGATGCATCCARYTGATCTCCTGGCAATTCAGCCCCAACATCCTCAGTAATATCATATAACGTAAAGTCACCATCATCATGCAAGGTGCTATCGGCACTTTCTGTTCGCAGTGTCGCACTTAACAGTGCTTGAATACGGGCAGGAGTCTTACCCATATGCACAGCAATTTCACTTTCGCTTGGCTCACGACCCAATATGATACGCAAGTGATTCGCCGATCTCAGCATGGAATTATACTCTTTACCCACATGCACAGGCAAACGAATGGTACGCCCTTGATTCATAATTGCGCGCTCAACTGATTGGCGAATCCACCACGTCGCGTACGTCGAAAAACGACAGCCATGTGCATCATCAAACTTTTCAACAGCCCGCATAAGACCAATATTGCCTTCTTCAATAAGATCAGCCAATGGCAARTCRCGATTCATATARCGCCGTGCTATTTTTACAACCAAACGYAAATTGGCATTAATCATATGTTGGCGAGCATCTTCATCACCACTTCTAATACGCCTTGAAAGCGTTACTTCTTCTTTGGCAGTCAGAAGATTATAACGTGATATTTCACGCATATAAATAGTCATCGGATCCACGCTACGTGTTTTAGCCATTTACCCACCCTCCGTTCGCGTTGTCATATTGACAAACTCCCCAACGTGTGCAGTAAGATAATGCATAGCAAACCTAGCGCATATCGCATAAATATGCTATAGGGGTAAGAAATCCTTTAAATCAAAGAAATAAGAAGCTACTCAACATGCTTTTAAAATTATAATTAACGTTTCCTAGGCAAATAAGATAACGGGTCGACAGGTGTAGGCCCTCGTCTCACTTCAAAATGCAAATGCGACCCCGTTGCACGACCTGTATGACCTACACGGGCAATGACATCACCTGTTTTAACTTTATCGCCTTTACGAACAAGGTTGCGTTGATTATGTGCATAAGCAGTAAACAAATCATGCCGATGGCGAATAATAATGAGCTTTCCATAACCTGATAAACGTTGATCTGAATATACTACTTCCCCTGCTGCGGCTGCGTGAATCGCAGTGCCTTCTTTGGCACCAATATCTATACCATCATGCATTCGACTTCCGCGTCGCCCAAAATGACTGGTTAATACCCCATCCACAGGCCAGCGCAAACGTGATGATTTTGTGCTTCTGGTCGTTGATCTTTTTGCCGAATACTTTTTCGTTTTTTTCTTAACTGCCTTTTTTACACGCTTGGGTTTATATTGATGTTTGGCTACTGGCAAAGTGCGTGAACGGGGCGCAACTCCTTTTAAATAAATCCTTTGCCCAGCATAGATTGTGTAAGGCGAGCGAATATGGTTGTTACGTGCCAAGGTTTTGTAAGGAATACCAAAACGGCGACCAATTTTGTATAAAGTATCCTTCGGGCGAACCTTATATGTTGAAGCATGCGAACTATGTTTTACGCTTGCATGCGTTCGCTGACTATAAGTAGGCAGCTCCGTTTTGAAACAGCCTGCAAGCATCAGCATTAAAAAGGCTAGAAAAAAATACTTTAACTTAATAGCCATAACCCTAAAAAGCCCAAAACAACCAAAAGACCTACAGCCAAGGTTGCCCACTCGAAGTGTTTTTCAACCCACGCCCTTAAATCATCACCACCCCACCGTAAAAGAGCACCTTCCAAGAAGAATCGTGCGCCACGTGATAACAAAGCAGTTAATACAAAACCAATAAATGGTAAACCAAAAGCCCCTGCCGCAATGGTAATAACCTTAAAAGGGATAGGCGAAAATCCTGCAACCAATACCAGCAACAAGCCCCATTCAAGGAATAAGCCTTCCACCGCATGAAATTGTTCCATAACACCATAAAACTGCAAAACAGGTTCAGCAATACTGGCAAACAACAGCATACCGATTAAATAGCCTATGATTGCCCCCACAGTCGATCCTGCTGTACAAACAGCCGCGAAGCGAAGCGCAAGTTCAGGTCTTCCCAATGCCAATGCCAATAATAAAATATCTGGCGGAATTGGAAATACACTGGCTTCAATCAAGGCAATAAAAAACAATGCCCATTGGGCTTGAGGATGTTCAGCCCAAGCCAGCGTCCAGTGATAAGCACGACGTAACCATGATTCCTTGGTAACGGGTCGTTCTGATTCTATCATCGTCACAATTCCCCTTTTAATAACGGCACAAACGTACAAGCATTAAAATATTCTTCTTCAATACCTGCTACCAACTTCTTACGACGAACCAAACGATGCGCACCTTTTTCGCCTTCAGGCATTAACAATACCCCGCCTTCACAGAGTTGCTCCATCCATACGTCAGAGGCAAACCCTCCCGCAGTCACCATAATCGCGTCAAAGGGTGCATATTCCACCCAACCGAGTAAACCATCCCCACATTTCAGCATAACATTGGCATGATGGGCTTGACGTAAATTTTTGCGAGCTTTCGTATGCAATGCCGCAATACGCTCAATACTATAAACTCGGCGACATAAACAAGACAACACTGCCGTTTGATACCCACAACCAGTACCTATTTCCAAAACACGTTCATGCCCTTCAAGTGCTAATAATTCGGACATGCGAGCCACCATAAAAGGCTGAGAAATGGTCTGACCTGAGCCAATGGGTAAAGAAGAATCCTGATAGGCATGGCCAAGCAGTGCATCGTCCACAAACAAATGCCTAGGGACAGTATTCATAGCATGTAAAACACGCGTATCCGTAATACCCGCAGGTATTAATTGTTCTTCAACCATGCGGCGACGGGGGCGTTCAAAAGATAAAAAACGACGGTTTGGACTCATGAAAATTTAATCATTGATCATGAGAGACGTATTATAATATAAAGATTGGTCGGGACGAGAGGATTTGAACCTCCGACCACTACACCCCCAGTGTAGTGCGCTACCAGGCTGCGCTACGTCCCGCTTATTCAATGGTTTAGATTAATCTGCCAAAAGATCTAAGGCAGATAGTAATTCCTCACGAATCATACGCAACGATGTTTGCACATCTTGCTGCTCGACAATGTCGTTTAAGTCACCAGACATCAGGCGTTTTTTGGCACCACGAATAGTGAAATTCAAATCATACAACAGATGTTTGATTTGTAATACCGCATACACATCACGATGACGGTAAAAACGGCGATTACCACTCTTTTTAACAGGTCGAATATGTTTGAATTCAGTTTCCCAATAACGCAAAACRTGYGGYTCAATSGAACAYAATTCACTTACTTCACGAATMGAGAAAAAAAGTTTATCAGGCAACTCTGGGACAGRAACCCCAGCMTGCTTTAACTGYTTAGCRGATGCRCTCACTCACCACCTTCAAGCAATTTCTCTTTTAATAATTGGCTGGCTCKAAAAGTCACRACACGRCGSGGYTCRATRGTAATATCTTCACCYGTCTTAGGATTGCGRCCACGRCGCGCATGTTTTTCACGAAGCATGAAATGCCCAAAACCAGATAGTTTGACATCTTCACCCGCTTCAAGCGCCTGCTTCATTTCATTTAGAACAGTCTCAACAATTTGMGCTGATTCCTTTTTGGAAAGCCCAATCCGTTCATAAATWATATTAGCAATYTCWGCCTTCGTCACATCGCCCTCTTTAAMACCRAAAAAATAAAAAAAACACATASTTGSACTTATATCCAAGAAACAACMTTAGCGAGSATAGCAGAACTATGTGATTCGTCAAAAANAAATTCACTTAAGCAGGGATAAGCTGCCCYTGYTTTAAACATAATATRCGRTCAACCTGMCCTGCCAGAGTCATGCTATGTGTCACCATAAYCACAGCCGTSSCCTCTTGCTGACATAACAATTGCATAGCCTGAAAAACRCTTTGTGCAGTTGCTTCATCCAAGTTTCCAGTAGGCTCATCCACCAATAACAAAGAGGGCTTAGCCACCAAAGCGCGCGCCACAGCAACGCGCTGTGCTTCACCACCCGATAATTTTGCAGGCACATGTGACAAACGATCTTTCAAGCCCARGCGTTCCARYAAATCCGCYGAAACTTTCTCAGCTTGATGYTTGCTTTCACCCCCAACGAGCAAAGGCARCATAACATTTTCTAAAGCACTTAATTCAGGAATTARGTGGTGMGCCTGATAAACAAAACCAATAGARCGATTRCGCAAACGCGCCCGTTCAYTTTGATTTAAAGTAAAAAKMTCYTCRCCTGCCAARCATGCATKRCCTTCATCAGGGTCATCCAATGTTCCTAAGATTTGTAATAATGTACTTTTTCCTGARCCYGAYTCRCCTACAACAGCCARAAACTCACCACGATGCAAAGTAAAAKCTACATCTTTAAGTATKTCYAGCGTACCCGATGCGTTGTGGTAAGACTTGCTCAAACCCGTAACAYKAAGCAATAYATCCTGCGTAAKATCTRGCAAATCAACGACCTCGCTGCATCAGCGTTTTAATGGTRTCTTGCACACGTTTTTTTTGATACAACTCCACAATGCTTCTCACMGATGGGTATTCAAGGGTGATGGCATTGAARTCTTTACGCGTCAATTCCATCAATTCCAATGCATCTTTTGCCACGACTGTTGCCGTTCTAGGTTTATCGGTTAACAAAGCTACTTCTCCAAAAAAAGCACCTTCTCCCATCACACTTAGTGCTATTTGTTGACTATTATTTTTAATATCACTGGTTAATACTTCAACATGACCAGAACGTATCAAAAAGAAGCTATTCCCTGGATCTCCCTCTTGCACAACAACATCTCCAGCAACAAATGAGCGGATATTAAATTTTTCCGCCAATGCCATACGCGCATCTTCTGGCACATCTTCAAAAACAGGTGTCATGGCTAATACACGGTCTAACACACGCTGACGATAGAAGCTCTCTACAGTGTCTTTAATTTTTACATATTTTTTAACCCAAACATCAAATGTTTCACGATCAATCATAAGCAAACTAACTTCCGTCTCTGCAACAGCCACATCTGTATGAGCCGTGTGTGACATAAATGCATGTTCACCAAAGAAGTCACCCTCAGATAACCTAGTGAAAATACGCTTATCACCCGATGCAAGTTGTATTTTCAAGCGTACAGAGCCCATACCAATTAAATACAAACAATCACTTTCGACACCATACTCATAAATATGCTCATCAGCGGCAAAGGTTTTCAGGGTCAATGAATCGATAAAGGCTTCAAGTTCATCGCCTGACAAATCCGCCAGTAAGGGTGTACGTTTAACATTTAGCTTGGCTTGTTTGCCTAAGTTCACGTCACCTGCTCGCACATGATCTTGTGGTGTGATAGTAGAAACAGCCCAATTATCCCCACGCTCTGAAGAAAGCTCTTTCAAGCGCTCCTGAACCTCTGTTTGTTCGGGGTTGATGCGTAAAATAATCTTATTAATTGCAATTGCCTGAACCACAAAGCCCTGCTCAGCATAAGCCTTTGCAATCAGGATATAATCCTTCACTGCTCCGACAGAATCACCTGTTTTCTCACGTAATTCCGCCAATTTAACATAGGTTCGTAAATCATTTGGCTCGGCCTTGTGTAAATCTTCAAAAAATTCCAATGCTTTGGGGTATTTACCATCCAGCAACGCCCTTTTTGCTTTGTTTCGCAATTTTTCTATAGACATTTACTCATACCTCAATGCATCAGCTGGCGGCACATTGGCAGCCCGCCAAGCTGGATAAAATGTTGCCAAAACACCCATCAACAAACTAACAAGTACAATCCACGTCACTGATATTGGGTCAATGACCGAAGGTACATGCTCAATAAAATAAACATCCCCAGATAAAATCGTTATGCCAGTCACCTGCTCAAACCAGCTTAATAAGGCATCCAACTTCCAAGCCAGCAGTAGACCAAAGCTTGCGCCCAGCAACGTCCCAAGTCCACATAACAACGTACCCATCATTAAAAATATTCGCATCACCGATGCATGCGTCGCTCCCACCGTTTTTAAAATAGCGATTTCTTTGCGCCGCTCCATGACCACCATCACCAATGATGAGACCATATTAAACACTGCAACCACAACAATCAGTGATAAAATAATCCCCATCACCAAACGTTCCATTTTTAAAGCTTGAAAAAAGGAGCGGTGTCGATGCATCCAATCAGTCACCCAAGCACTGGCTGGCAACTGCATGCGCGCTCTTGCCGCAACCTCACTGGCTTGATTCCGATCATTCAAATGCAATTCAATACCACTAATCCGGTCACCAGTGCGGTTCAAGCGTTGCACTGCCAATAAAGGCGCAATAATCAGACCAATATCATACTCATAAAAACCAGAATCAAAAATGCCCACCACACGAAAGGCTCGCATACGTGGAGCCATACCGGCTGGAGAAATGCCTCCTGCAGGTGAAATTAAACGCAAGGAACTACCAACGGTCACATGCAACTTACGCGCTAGATCTTTGCCAATTACAACTTCATAGGGTGATTTCTTCGATTCTGAAACAAAACGTCCAGATATAACATGACTGGCAATCGCATCCTCACGCTCAACATCAACACCCTTTAAAATAGCACCTGTAGAACGCCTTCCATGGTTGGCAAGCACCTGCGTTGTCATATAGGGCGCAGCTTTAGCAACACCCTCGATATTTTCCGATATTTTCAGCCAAGGCTTCCAGTCAAGCAAAGTATCATCAGAGCCTTGTATATCAACATGCGAAGAAAACCCAAGTATTTTATTCTTCAACTCTGCATCAAAACCATACATCACAGACATAACGACAATCAATGCGGCTACACCAATCGCTACACCTACTGCTGAACTCCAACCAATTAATGAGACAAAACGCTCATCACGTCGAGATTTTAAATAACGACGTGCCAACATCCATTCATA
>NVTQ01000058.1 GCA_002401635.1 Pseudomonadota bacterium | reverse complement strand
GGAGGATTAACAACTGGAGGACTTTATGTCTCAATATACTATGAAACAGCTGCTAGAAGCAGGTGTTCACTTTGGTCATCAGACCCGTCGCTGGAACCCGAAAATGGCTCCTTATATTTTTGGCCAACGTAATGGCATTCACATCGTTGATTTGCAAAAAACATTGCGTATGGCAAATGAAGCGTATTCATTTATGCGTGAATTGGCAGCCGCTGGTGGTCAAGTTCTGTTTGTAGGAACCAAACGCCAAGCACGTGAAGCGATTAAAGAAGAATCATTGCGCGCTGGTCAATATTTTGTGAATCACCGTTGGTTGGGTGGCACATTGACCAACTTCCAAACTGTACAGCAGTCTGTTCGCAAAATGAAAGATTTGCAGCGCCAGAAAGAAGAAGGCGTGTTTGAAATGCTAACCAAAAAAGAAGCATTACAGAAACAACGTGCTTTGGATAAATTAGAGCGCTCTTTGGGTGGTATCAAGGATATGTTAAACCTTCCTGACTGCTTGTTCGTGATGGATGTGCGCAAAGAAGAGTTGGCTGTAAAAGAAGCTAAAATCTTAGGTATTCCTGTTGTGGCTGTGGTTGATACCAACTGTGATCCAAGTGCGATTGATTATATCATTCCAGGCAACGATGATGCGATTCGTGCTGTGCGTTTATTTTGTGCTAAAACAGCTGATGCGATCATTGATGGTGCAGAAGCATTCAAAATTGAAAATGCAGAAGATGGTGAAGATATTGTTGAAGCTATGACACATGCTGCTGAAGAAGCCGAAGCGGAAACAACAGAAGTTGTTGCTGAAGCGACTGCTGAAACCACCACTGGTAAAGCGGCTTAATGAATGAAGGGCGGCTTATGTCGCCCTTTTATTTTTTGGAATATAGAAAAATTTGAACGATATGGAACTGGAGGATAGGTCATGGCCAAGATTACGGCTGCTGATGTAAAGAAACTGCGCGAAGCTACTGGCGCTGGTATGATGGATTGTAAAAAAGCATTGGGTGAGGTTGATGGCAACCACGATGCAGCAGTAGATTTTTTGCGTAAGAAAGGTCTGGCGGCAGCTTCTAAAAAAGCTGGTCGCGTAGCGGCAGAAGGTATTGTTGCAACAGCTACACAGGGAAATGCTTCTGTTGTATTGGAAGTGAATGCAGAGACTGATTTTGTAAGTAAAAACGATCAGTTTGTAACGTTTGTTGATGCGTTGAATGCATTGATTTTAGATAAGCGCCCTGCGGATGTAGATGCTTTGAAAGCATTGCCTTTTGATGATGAGTTGAATGTTGAGCAAGCATTGTCACAATTGATTTCGACGATTGGTGAAAACATGAGTATTCGTCGTTTTGCCGTACTTGAAAGTGAAGGTGCAACAGCATCGTATATTCATGGCGCAGGTAGGATTGGTGTTTTGGTTGCGCTTAAAGGCGAAGCAAGCGATGCGTTGCAAGACGTTGCTCGTGGTGTAGCGATGCATGTAGCTGCGGTGAATCCGCTATTCGTTTCTCGTGATGAAGTGACTGAAGAAGCAGTTGAGCGCGAACGTAAAGTATTAACAGACCGTGCTTTGGCAAGTGGTAAGCCAGCTGCAATTGTTGAGAAAATTGTAACAGGCCAGATGAATAAGTTTTACTCTGAAAACTGCTTATTGGATCAAGAGTTTGTCATGGATTCTGACAATACAGTAGGTAAGGCTATTAAAGCAGTTCAAGCGAATGCTGAATTGGTGGCGATGGTTCGTTTTGGTCTGGGTGATGGTATTGAAAAAGAAGAAAATGATTTTGCTGCCGAAGTTGCTGCACAGGTTAACGGATAAGCAGGTTTAATTAAGTGACACAAATCGTCAGAGAGGTTTCAGCAATGCCAAGTGAAAATAAATATAAACGTGTGTTGTTGAAACTTTCTGGTGAAGTGTTGATGGGTAAAGGTGCGTATGGTATTGAACCTGATACTATTAACCGTTTGGCTGCTGAATTGATTGAAGTATCCGACAGCGGCATTGAGTTGGCGATTGTGATTGGTGGTGGCAATATTTTTCGTGGTAATATGGGTACGGCTTCAGGTATGGATCGTGCCAGTGCGGATTATATGGGTATGATGGCAACGGTGATGAATGCCATTGGTTTGCAAGATGCCTTGGAAAGGCAAGGTGCCGATGTGCGTGTGATTTCAGCTTTGTATATCAAAGAAGTTGCAGAGCCTTATATTCGTCGTCGTGCAGTGCGTCACCTAGAAAAAGGACGTATTCTTATTTTTGCTGCGGGCACAGGAAATCCTTATTTCACAACCGATACTGCGGCAAGTTTGCGTGCTATGGAAATTCAGGCAGATGTGGTTTTGAAGGGTACCAA
Organism: Pseudomonadota bacterium; assembly: GCA_002401635.1. Lineage (GTDB taxonomy): Bacteria > Pseudomonadota > Zetaproteobacteria > Mariprofundales > Mariprofundaceae. The sequence continues at coordinate 11,403 of NVTQ01000058.1, read as the reverse complement.
GGTGGATGGTGTGTATACAGCTGATCCCATGAAAGACCCTGATGCGGTGCGTTACGAGACATTAACGTTCACCGAGGCCTTGACCAAAAAGCTGGGTGTGATGGATGCAACAGCATTATCATTGTGCCGCGATAATGAAATGCCGATTGTGGTATTTAATGTAACAAAATCTGGGGAAATGCTCAAAGCTATTGCGGGTGAGGCTGTGGGTACGTTGGTGAAAGAGGGGTAAATATGTTTGCTGCTATTGAAACACGTATGGAAAAAACAATCGCTTCTTTGAGATCGGAGTTGGCAACGATTCGTACAGGGCGTGCCAATGCGGCACTGCTGGATCATGTGCGTGTATCGTATTATGGCTCGGATGTACCTGTGAGTCAGATTGGTAGTATCTCTGTGCCAGAGCCTCGTATGTTGCTGGTTGCACCTTGGGAGAAAACAGCCTTGGCTGACCTTGAGAAAGCAATCTTGGCATCGGATTTAGGCCTGAATCCAAGCAATGATGGCGAAGTGATTCGTATTATTTTACCAGAGCTTACAGAAGACCGTCGCAAGGATTTGGTGAAGCAAGTGAAACAAGTGGGTGAAAAAGCCAAGGTTTCTGTGCGTAATATTCGCCGTGATGGTAATGATACAGTGAAAAAACAAGCCAAAGAAGACTCATTGTCTGAAGATGAAAGCAAACGCATGCAAGATAAAGTGCAAAAGATTACAGATCGTTTCATTGCGGAAGTCGATGCAGTTGTGGAACATAAAGAAAAAGACATTTTAACTGTTTAATGGGTTTATCCATGACAGAGCGGGGTAATGCTTTACCTCAACATGTTGCCATTATTATGGATGGTAATGGTCGCTGGGCGAAAGCTCAGGGTTTGTCGCGCGTGGAAGGGCACCGAAAAGGTGCTGGGCGTGTACGCGATGTGATTGAATGGGCTGCCGATGCTGGTATCAAGCAGGTTTCTTTGTATGCCTTTTCAACTGAAAACTGGAAGCGTCCTAAATTAGAAATTACTGCACTGATGACACTCATGGCAACATTATTACCTTTAGAGATAGAGCGCATGAATGAGCGCGGCGCACGCCTTTTAACTTTGGGTGATACTTCAAAGCTGCCTTGGATTGCCCGTAAAGCCTTAGATAAAACCTGTAAAGCAACGGAAAGTAATAGCAGTATTGATGTTATTTTATGTCTGAATTATGGTGGGCAGCAGGAAATTCTTGAGGGTGTTAAACGATTTTGTGCATCTTACACGGATGATGTATCCAAAGCTGAAGCATTAAAGCATTTGAATGAGGATACATTTCGTTCGCTGTTGGGTCGTGATCATATTTTGCCTGTGGATTTATTGATTCGGACAGGTGGTGAGCGGCGTATTTCTAATTTCCACCTTTGGGATGCGGCTTATGCGGAGTTGTATTTTACAGGTCGACTGTGGCCCGAATACAATCAGTCTGATTTTCATGCTGCTTTGGATGATTATGCAGGGCGTGAACGACGCTTTGGTAGAACAAGTGAGCAGTTGAAAGGTGAAGTAGCCGATGAATGAATTAAGCTTGCGCATCATCACTGCCAGCATTTTATTTGCGGGTGCAGTGGGTTGGTTGTTTTATTTACCTCCTTTTTGGTTTGATATTGTGTTGGGCTTGATTGCTGTGGCTGCAACCGTAGAACTTTTGCGCATGGTGGATATTGGGCATCGTACAGTGTATGGCTTGGTTGCTATGTTGGTATGGGTTTTGTTGGTGGGCGGGCATGGTGCTTGGGTCATGTTGCCAGCAGCGTGGATTGTGCTGATGGTTGGCTGGTTGTTTTTATTGATTGTGTACGCAAAAGATGGCGAATTGGAAACGGAATTTCGCAAATTGGCTTATGCCCAGTGGATGATGGTTTGGTTGACGTTGTTTGTATTGGTGATGATGCAATTGCATGCGCATGTGGATGGTATTGTATTTATTGCGGGTGCTTGTGCAGGTGTTTGGGCTGCTGATATTGCAGCATACTTTACAGGCAAGGCTTGGGGGAGGAAAAAACTCTGTCCTGTCGTAAGCCCTGGTAAAACACGTGAAGGCTTGGCAGGTGGCGTGCTGGCTGGTGTTGTTATGGCAATGACTGTTTGGTTGTTATGGACGGATATATCATTTGGTTTTGCGTTGCTGCTGGGTATTGTTTTGGTATTTTGTGCTGTACTGGGTGATTTGGCTGAGTCCACATTAAAGCGGGCAGTTGGTGTTAAAAATAGCGGTAATATGCTGCCTGGTCATGGTGGTTTATTGGATCGTATTGATGCGTTGCTTCCTGCTATACCTGCAACTGGACTCATTTGGATGCTATTTATATGAAACAAAAGAAAATGAAGCTAACCATTTTAGGGGCGACAGGCTCGATTGGTGCCAGCACTGCTGATGTGATGTTACGCCATCCTGATAAGTTTGAAACCTATGCCTTGGTTGGTCATCGCAATAGTCAACGTATGTTGGAATTAGCGGAACAGTTAAAACCCGAAATCGTGGTGATGACCGATGGCGATGCGATTGCTGAATTGCAGGGAAAACTACCTCAGGGTGTGTTACTACATGAAGGCATGGATGCTGCGGTTGCTGCTGCATCGGAAGCTTCGGTTGATATGGTTATGGCAGCCATGGTGGGGTCGGCGGGCTTGCCTGCTGCCTTGGCAGCAGTACATGCTGGTAAACGTGTGGGCTTGGCAAACAAAGAGTGTTTGGTAACAGCGGGGCGTATTTTCATGCAGGCTGCGAAGGATTGTGGTGCGGATGTTGTGCCTGTGGATTCAGAGCATGCAGCTGTACACCAAGCTTTGCTGGGGCATGATCATGGCTCCATTAGGCGTATTATTTTAACGGCTTCAGGCGGTCCTTTTCGTGATCGAGATCCTGCTAGTTTGGTGAATGTGACACCAGAGGAAGCGATTGCTCATCCCAACTGGAGCATGGGTGCAAAAATCAGTGTGGATTCTGCGACGATGATGAATAAAGCCTTGGAGTTGATTGAAGCGCGCTGGTTGTTTGATATGCCTGCGGATAAATTATCTGCCATTATTCACCCGCAAAGTATTGTACATGCCATGGTGGAATACCGAGATGGCTCTGTGTTGGCGCAATTGGCAGAGCCTGATATGCGTTCTCCGATTGCTTATGCATTGCAGACGGGAGAGCGTTTGGAGGCTGGTATTCCTTGGCTTGATTTGGCAAAAACTGGACGTTTGGATTTTCAGGCAGTGGATACAGAACGCTTTCCAGCCATGCGTTTGGTGCAAACAGTGATGCAGGGTAATGACACATTGGCAATTAGTATGAATGCCGCCAATGAAGTTGCCAATCAGGCATTTCGCGATCGTAAGCTTGGTTTTATGGATATTGTGCGTACGGTTGAGGCAGTTTTGGCGAAGGTGGAAAACATTCCCGTTGATAGTCTTGATGATGTCTGGTCGCATGACCGTGAAGCGCGCCGTTTAGCGCAGGAGATGATTGTTTTATGATGGAAACATTACATACGGCTTTAGCCTTTATTTTTGCTATTGCCCTGCTTGTTGCAGTGCATGAATATGGTCACTTTATTGTAGCGCGAAAGTTGGGTATTCGTGTTGAAAAGTTCTCTATTGGTTTTGGCCCAGCACTTTTTTCATGGCGCGGTAGAGATGGTGAAGTTGAATATATTATTGCCGCGATTCCGTTGGGCGGTTATGTGAAAATGCTGGGTGAAAACCTAGATGAGCAAGGTGAGCCCCAAGCAACGAAATTGTCGGATGCAGAATTGGCACGCGCTTATCATGTTCAACCTGTGTGGAAACGTGCATCTGTTGCAGTTGCAGGGCCCTTGTTTAATTTTGTTTTTGCTGTTGTTGCATATATGCTGGTCGGCTGGTTGGGACAAACTGTGATGCCAGCAGTTGTAGGCAATGTAGCACCAAGCTCTATTGCTGAACGGGCAGGCTTGATGCAAGGGGATGTGTTAAAAGCGGTAGACGGGAAACACATCGTTTCATGGCAGCAGTTTGAAGAGTCGCTTAAAGGCAGTGTCGGTGCCGATGTGGATGTTGCCTATGAACGCGGTGATATGTCATCGTCAGTAAGCATGTTTGTAAAACGCTTTGAGCAAGATGCGTTGTTGGTCAATGTGGCGGAAGATGGTTTGGGACTTAGTTTGGGCACGCAGGTTTTTGTAGATTCGGTGATTCCAGATTCTCCTGCAAACCAAGCAGGACTGATGGCTGGTGATCAAATCATTCAATTTGATGGTAAGGATATTGGCTCAACAAGGGAGCTTATTCGTAGCATTCAAGAGCATGCTGGAAAGCCATTGATGTTGAGTGTTTTACGTCATGATACATATTTGCAATTGCAAGTAGTTCCTAAAGCCAAAACAGATCATGGTGTGGGTAGACTGGGTGTACATTTGCTTTCCAAACCTTTATCTGAAGCGATCGTGTATCGCATGGGTGTGTGGGAAGGTTTTTCGTATGGTTTTACCCGTACGGCTGAAATGACTGTGCTAACAGTTCAAGTGCTGGGTAAGATGATTACAGCGGCAATTTCACCTGATAATTTGGGTGGTCCTATTGCCATTGCTCAATTAGCAGGGCGTACTGCTGATTTAGGGGCGGCAGCATTTATTACATTCCTGGCTTTGATTTCTGTCAATCTTGGGGTACTGAATTTATTGCCGATTCCTGTGTTGGATGGTGGTCACTTGGTTTATTTGGCTATAGAAAAAATTCGTGGTAAAGCACTATCGATAGCGATGTTGGAACGTATGCAGCTATTGGGTGTTGTATTGATTGCGACGTTGATGGTATTTGCTTTTTATAATGATTTAATGCGGTTGTTTAGGGGTTAAAGATGAGAATGAAACGTGTACAATGGCTATTGTTGTGCCTACTGGTCTTATCAGGTTATTCTCCTGTAGAAGCGCTTGCGAAAGGTCTGGCAACGAGCGTGTTGCTTGGTAAACCTGTTGTTCGTATTGAAGTGACAGGCAACCGTTATATCGAGAGTGCAGCATTGTTGGCAGGGCTGAAGACAAAGGTAGGCGATGTATTTAATAGGCGTATTTTGAGCCATGATATTCAAAAACTGTATGCCTCAGGTAGCTATGCAGACTTGAAAGTATTCGGTGAGAGAGATGGGGATGGGGTAAAGCTTATCTTTCATGTTAAAGAAAACCCTTTTATTACGGAATATCATATGGATGGGAACGAAGAAGTTACCTATAAGGACATGTCGCGTAAATTAAAGTTAAAAGAAGGCGTGATATTTAGCGAGGCAAAGTTACGCGCAGATATTAATACAATTCGCAAAGGCTATGTGAAAAAAGGTTATTATCAGCTTGTAGTGGAGCCCGTGAAAGAATTTCTGGCAGATGGTAGCTTGAAACTAACCATGCATGTGCATGAAGGTGAAATTACACATATTCGACAAATTCGGTTTATTGGCAATCAAGCATTTTCGGATGCGGAGTTATCCGATAAAGTATCAGCATCTGTTTCTGGCTTGATTCCTTGGTTTAGTAATAAAGATGTGATTGATACCAAGAAATTTGCCAATGATGCGCAAATATTGGTCGAGTTTTATCAAAATCATGGTTTTTTGGATGTGAATGTGGAGTCGTCACAGCTTTCACTAACACCCGATAAACAAGCTTTTTACTTAACATTTGCTCTGCATGAAGGTCCTATTTATCATGTAAGCAATCTTGATGTACAAGGTGATATGGAGCCATCCCGTGATCAGTTATTAGAAGCTATTACGATGGAGGAAGGGCAGATTTATTCAGTGAGTGATTTGCGTGCAACGATTGAGGCAATGTCATTGTTGGTGGGGGATGAAGGTTATGCATTTAACAGTGTGACACCTCTATTTAAACGCAATATTGAAAATCAAACAGTCGGTATTGTGTTTGATGTGGAAAAAGGGCGTGAAGTTTATATTGAGCGTATTGAGATTGAAGGCAATGCAAAAACAGATGATGGTATCGTGCGTAGAGAAATGCGTCTGAATGAGTCGCAACGTTATTCAGCCACAGGCATGAAGAAAAGTAGAGCAGCCTTAACAAAATTGAGCCTATTCAAAGATGTACGTATTGCTATGCCGAGAGGTAGTGCAGATGATCGTGTGAATGCGAAGATTACAGTTGAGGAAGATCAAACGGGATCGTTTATTGTAGGGGCAGGTTTCTCTCAGGTTGAAAAGGTGTTATTCCGTGTGAAAACATCTGAGAAAAATTTGTTTGGTAAGGGTTATGCAGGCAGTGTGACCGCAGATGTAGGCAAGGTAACGCAGAATTTTGACATTAGTTTGACAGATCCTTATTTTATGGACACCAATGTTGCCGCGACAGTGACCTTAAATAAAACACAAACCAACTTGAATAGAGCTGTTGGTAGAAACAGCCTTTATACGCAAAATGACTTTGGTGGTGGGGTTAATTTTTCGATTCCTGTCTCTGAGCATGTGTATTATGGTGTAGGTTATAATTATACGAATTCTAACATATCAAATATTAATGCAGGGGCATCATTTCTGTTAAAATCTCAAGAAGGTAAGCAGACAACGAGTTTGATTTCCCAGTCACTTTCTTATGATACACGAGATCGTTTTATAGGAACAACGAAAGGTTATCAGCATAGTGTGGATATTTCGCTTGCTGGGCCTGGTGGGGTAAATAGGTTCTGGGAGGCTGGAGCCAATGTGAAAGGATTTTTACCCATAGCGGATGATTTTATTTTGAGTGGTAGTTTGGCAGGGAAAATCATTCAGGGTTATTCTGGCGTGGATGTGCCTATTTACCGTCGTTACTCTATAGGTGGTATAGGCTCTATTCGGGGCTTTGATTTTTATGGTATTTCGTTGCGAGATCCTGCAACGGGCGACCCTATTGGTGGTGATAAACAGTTAACAGGGGCTTTGAATTTTTACTTCCCGTTTCCATATGTTCAAACATCGGGTTTTCGTGGTGTGGCATTTATGGATATGGGGACAGTGTGGGGTAAAGAAAACCTRACACGTGTTGCTGCAAAATTCTCAGTMTCGGCAATTCGTGCTTCTACGGGCTTTGGTATTGARTGGATCTCTCCTGTGGGACCAGTGACMTTATCTTGGGCAAAACCGTTGCGCAAACAGCCTGGGGATATATTACGAGGCTTTGAATTTGGTTTAGGACGTGCTTTTTAAGTGGTTAATGTTTGAAAATTTAAGGGCTTACTTTAGGTTTGCCTAGGATTGTACTTTGAAGGAGTGGTTATGTTGAAAAAAATGATGATTGGTTCTGCATTGGCAGYAATGTTAAGTATGGGCGTAACRGCTGCGGAAGCGGCTAAAATAGCCTATGTGGATGTTAAAAGTTCGGTAGAAAACACCAAAACTTACCAAACAGGCTTGAAGCGTTTGGAAGCTTTGAAATCCAAAAAACTAAAAGAATTAAAAGCGTTAAAAGTAAAGATTGATCAAGCTGAGAAAGATGTTTTGGGTCAATCGATGGCAATGTCACCAGAACGCCTGTCACAGAAGCAGAGTGATTTAAAAGAGTTGCGTAAAACAGCAGCACGCAAACAACAGGATGCACAAGAAGAGTTGATTGGAGAGAAAAATCGTTTGGATCAAAAGGTTGTCTCTGATTTTTATCAAGTTGTGCRTGATTATGGCAAAAAGAATGGCTATGACCTTATTTTGCCAAAATCAAACATGATTTATGCSAGTCCAGCTTTGGATGTRACAGCWGATATTACSRWGSTSMWYKMTRWGAANYAMSTYGNATNNAACRRGCAYRTAKMCTKKSRSWTANYGWTGWTCTGGTAGAAGGGTGCTTACAAGGTGTTTCTGGTGATAAACTTATTTCATCGATTAACACACTGAACAATGCAACAGCAGATGAGTTGTCATTTTTATCCAATAGCCACTATAAGTGTGATTTGTCTGGGACAAATGCTATAGCGGTATTGATGACTGAGGCTTTACTTGATGAGTTGCAGCCTAGCTGTGGGGTTATTCTTGTAAAAGACCCCTACTTGGCATTTGCAAAGGTACAGCGTTATTTTCATCCGCAGTTACAAAGCGGTGCTATACGCCATGATTCTGCAAGTATTGATGCATCGGCGGTACTGGCTGATGACGTTGATATTGGTGCATGTTGTGTGATTGAGGCTGGTGTGGAGATCGCTTCAGGAACACGCCTAGCGGCTGGTTGTTTGATTGGTAAAGGTGTGAAAATTGGGCATGATTGTCTATTGCATGCAGGTGTTAAGGTTCAGAATGATTGTCTATTGCATGACCGTGTTATTTTGCAAGCGGGTGTGGTGATTGGTTCGGATGGTTTTGGTTATGCTTGGAGCGGTAAAGAGCATTTGAAAATTCCACAAGTGGGTCGGGTTGTTTTGCATAATGATGTGGAAGTTGGAGCCAACACTTGTATTGATCGTGGAGCCTTGGGTGATACGGTGATTCAGCAAGGTGTGAAGTTGGATAATTTGATTCAAATTGGACACAATGTTGAGGTTGGTGCTTTGACTGTTATGGCAAGCCAGGTTGGCATTTCAGGGTCTGTGAATGTTGGAAAAGGTTGCCAAATTGGTGGTCAAGTAGGGACAGCGGGGCATTTAAGCATTGGTGATGGCTGCCAATTGGCTGCTCGGACGGGTGTTGTGAGTGATTTAGAGGCTGGAGGCACATATGGTGGCTTTCCTGCAATGCCACACCGTACATGGTTAAAAACCTCTGCCCTAATCATGCGGTTGCCTGAAATTTGGAAAAAAATAAGAATTATAAAATAGGTGGGTTGTTATGGCTGAATTGAATATTGATGAGATTATGAGTTACTTGCCACATCGTTATCCTTTTTTATTGGTGGATAAGGTATTGGCTTTTGAAGAAGGTGTTTCCATACGCGCCTTGAAGAATGTTACGGTAAATGAGCCTCATTTTACTGGTCACTTCCCAGATTTTCCAGTCATGCCAGGTGTATTGATTGTCGAGGCAATGGCACAAGTAGGCGGTATTCTTGCTTTTCAATCAGCACCAAAGGATCAGGAATTTTTAGTATACTTTACGGGCATTGATGGTGTTCGTTTTCGCAAGCCCGTACGCCCTGGTGATCAGCTTATCTTTGAGCTTACATGCTTGCGTCGTCGTGGACATATGTGGAAATTTAAAGGTGAAGCCTTTGTCGATGGTGAGTTGGTTTGCGGCGGTACCTTGATGGCAACATTGATGCCGAAGGAACAAGCATGAGTGTTTCTATTCATCCAAGCTCGGTCGTTTCGGACAAGGCTGAATTGGGTGAGAATGTTTCGATTGGTCCTTTTTGTGTGGTTGATGAGCATGTACGGGTGGGTGATGGTACACAATTAATCTCGCATGTGGTTTTGAGTGGGCATACAACACTTGGTAAAAACAATCGTATTTTTCCCTTTGCGAGCTTGGGGCATGAGCCGCAGGATTTAAAATACCATGGTGAACCTTCTGAAGTGGTGATTGGCGATGGCAATACCATTCGTGAAAATGTAACCATTAACCCAGGCACTGAGGGTGGTGGTATGATGACCCGCTTGGGAAATAATAATTTATTGATGGCCTATTCCCATGTGGCCCATGATTGTTTATTGGCTGATGATATTATTATGGCAAACTGTGCAACGTTGGCAGGTCATGTGCATGTGGATGATGGGGCAATTATTGGTGGTATGTCTGCGATTCATCAATTCTTACGCATTGGTCGTTATGCCATGATTGGTGGCATGAGTGGTATTGTGAAGGATGTACCGCCGTTTTGTTTGACGGCGGGTGGTTATCGCCCAGGTTTGGCAGGTTTGAACCTTGTCGGTTTGAAACGTCAGGGTTTGGGTTTGGAACGCATTCGTACGCTCAAAGAGGTGTACCGCATACTTTTACAAAGCAATGATAGTTTGGATCAACGCCTTGCAGAAGCCAAAGTATTGGCAGAAGGCGATGACTTGGCTGAGCATTTGGTGGCGTTTGTTAGCACATCCAAAAAAGGTCTGACTGTACATCGCAGAGACCAGTCGTAGTCCTTGTTAGGTCAAGAAGATGTCTAAAAAAATTGGGCTTATTGCAGGTTATGGTGAATTCCCGCTTGAATTGACGCGGGTATTAAATCATGAAGGTTTTGACGTGCATGTGGTTGCTGCACGAGAAGAAACCTCACCTGAAATTGAGCAACTTGCAGCATCGGTTTGTTGGTTACACGTTGGAAAAATCGGTGGTATGATTAAAGCTTTTCAAGCCGCAGGTGTGACACAAGTGATTATGGCTGGGAAAGTTCAGAAGCTACACTTATTTCGTAATTTTCGCCCAGATTTTGTGGCGGTAAAAGCTTTGTTAAGTCTGCCTGATCGTCGTGATGATTCGATTATGTTGAAAATAACCCAGCTTTTATCTGATGCGGGCATCACTGTATTGTCGCAAGTACAATATGCGGGTCAAATGATTGCACAAGAAGGTTTGCTGTTTGGCGCAAAACCATCGAAAATTCAAATGCGTGATATGCACTTTGGTGTAAGCCAAGCCAGTGGCATTGCAGGATTGGATATTGGGCAAACTGTGGTTGTGCAAGAGGGTGCAGTATTGGCTGTGGAAGCCATTGAAGGTACCGATGAGGCTATTAAACGCGGCGGTAGTCTTGGTAATGGCAAGGCTGTGGTGGTGAAGGTTGCCAAACCAAAACAAGATTTGCGTTTTGATGTGCCCGCTATCGGCCCTGATACCTTGCACACCATGCATGCTGCTGGTTGCAAGGCTTTGGCTGTGGAAGCGGGTTGTACATTGTTAATAGAGCGTTCTCAATTAGAAGCTTTGGCTAAAAAATATGGTATATGCATTTTTGGAATAGCGGTTGAACATCAACGCTAAAAGCATCCATGTTTTTATCAGTGCTGGTGAAGTATCGGGTGATATGCATGCCGCAGGGATTATAACGGCGCTAAAAAAACAATACACAGATGTTAAAGTGAGTGCTATCGCTGGTCCTAGCATGCGCGATGTCGGCTGTGAGGTGTTATCACCCATGGAATCATTGAACGTAATGGGTATTGGTGATGTTTTAAAAGCTTTGCCGCGCATACATCGTATTGGCAAAGATATATGTGATTGGGCTGAACATACAAAACCCGATGTGGCTATTTTGGTGGATTTCCCTGGTTTTAACATGCGTTTGGGTGAAAAGTTGCGTAAGTTGGGTATTCCTGTGCTCTATTATATTGCGCCCAAACTCTGGGCATGGGGTGCAAAACGCATCGCTAAACTTCAGAAGTCGCAAGATAGATTGGCGTGTATTTTTCCGTTTGAACAACAATGGTTTAGTGAACGCGGCATCCAAGATGCGCAATATGTGGGTAATCCCAGTGCTTATGCGAGCCAAGGCGGTTGGGGCAAAAA
>NVTQ01000057.1 GCA_002401635.1 Pseudomonadota bacterium | reverse complement strand
ACTATTCATGAACTTCATCACCAATGCCAATGAGGCCATTCATGGTAAAAGTGGTGTCATTACAATATCCACTGGCTGGTTACATGCTGATCACAACTATTTAAAGAACGTCATTTGTGAAGAGCATTTAGATGAGGGTGACTATGTTTACCTAGAGGTCTCTGACAATGGTTGCGGCATGGATAAAAAAACTATCCAGAAGATATTCGACCCGTTTTTCACCACTAAATTTACGGGTCGCGGGCTCGGCATGAGTGCTTTGCACGGCATTATTCGTGGTCATCGGGGGGCAATCAAGATTTACTCAGAGCTGGGGCGCGGCACAACGTTTAAGATCCTTTTACCCGCTTCTAAGCATGCCAATGCTAGCAGATATACTGACGTGAAACATGAGTATAATGCATGGGAATCCGGTGGTGGTATCGCTCTGGTCGTTGATGATGAAGAAATGATTCGAGAAATGGCTGGTGCAATGCTGCGTGACATGGGCTTTGATATACTCGAAGCAGAGAATGGTTTAGAAGCTGTGAAATTATACCCCAAACACGCAGATAATATTCGCTTCGTATTACTCGATATGTCAATGCCCAAAATGGATGGTGAAGAAACATTCCGTGAACTGAGAAAGTTAAATCCTAAAGTCTGTGTTATTTTATCCTCTGGTTATAATGAGCAAGAAGCCACGCAACGTTTTAACGGAAAGGGTTTGGCTGGGTTTGTTCAGAAACCATATTTACCTGACACCTTGCAGGAAACAGTTAAAAAATCGTTAGAATAAATCTTATGACATACGACGTACAAGCTCATGCACAGAAAGCACGCGATCAATGAATAATACACCATCCAAATGATCCAATTCATGCTGAATCACCCGTGCTTCAAAGCCAGTCGCTGACACCTCATGGTATGCACCCAATAAATCTTGATAACGCACACTTACTTTTCTTGACCGCGATACTGTCGCCACCCATTCGGGTACAGACAAACATCCTTCACGCCCCAAAGCTTTACCTGATTGATATGTAATTTCTGGGTTCACCATCAATAAACGACCCTTATTTTTGCATGGGTGCAAACCCAAAGAGCAATCCACAGTCACTACCCGAAGCATTTCGCCCAATTGTGGGGCAGCAATACCCACACCGCCAGGACCTTGCTCCATAGATAATTGCATATCTTCAACAAGTGCTTTTAATGCGCTATCAAAAACTTCTACAGGCTTTGATGTTTGGCGCAAACGTGCATCGGGAAGGGTTAAAACTTTTTTCAATGTACTACGACCATGATCTTAAGATTGTCCTTTTATAGAATCTCGCCTTACAGAATAGCCGTTTCTAGGGCATGCACCTGAATATCCACACCCAGCTTCTTCGATGCATCACGCAAAGCATGTTGCATCGCATCGGTATTTTTTCCACTCACCGCTTCCAATGCCATCATATACATATCACCCTGCTCACTTTCCCGTGATTGTGTCGAAACATCTATAATCGGCACATTCAAGCCCGCCAAAACATCACTCACGGCATGTACAATGCCTGGTTTATCCGCACCTGACACGGTAACCACACAGTCAGGTTCCAATGGCACATGGCTCACTTCATCTTCTGATAACTGCTGTGATTGAACCGTCAACCCAGTACGCTGCTCAAGTTCTGCAAGCGATGCTTTTAGCTCGCCAAAACTGCTATTCGCATCCAAATTCACAATCAACATCATGGTAAAACGACCACGCAAAGCAGTCATGGATGAATCTTCAATATTGGCATGAATATTTAACAGAGATTCCGCCACATCACGCACAATGCCTACACGCTCATGACCTGAAATAGATAATAAAATATGCATCGCTCCTACCTCTCTCATACAAATAAATAGCGTGGTTTAGATGGTGAATGACACACCGCACCCACACTCACCTTTTTTATTCGGATTATGATATACAAAAGCCGATGACAGGACATCTTTTTGGTAATCAACCTGCAAGCCTGCCAATGCTTTGGCATACGAATCTTTATCAACATACAAAGAAAAACCATCAAATTCACGCACCAAATCACTATCAAGCGGCTCATCAGCATAATCCATAACATATTCAAGCCCTGAACAACCCGCTTCGCGCACTGATAAATGTACCGCTTTTTTACCCACACTAAGCAGTGAACTTTTCAACTGTTCACAGGCTGCATTACTCAAAGAAATATCAATATCACCCATGCTACACTCCTAAAGCCCAGCCATATGTTTTAATAAACTACGAATGCGCACCAACTCATCCACCAATGCATTGGCATCATCTGCTGTATGCTCAATGCCAAAGCTCACCCGCAAACTACTACGAGCCGCGCGTTCACCCACACCCATGGCTTGCAACACATGCGAAGGCTCACGTTTACCCGATGAACAAGCCGAGCCCGATGCCACGGCAAAACCAGCCAAATCAAGCTGCATTAAAAGGGTTTCGCCATCCATCCCAGGCACAGTAAACATGCTGGTATTTGCTACACGCTCAACATCAAACCCATGAATCGTTACATCAGACATATTCGCCAATAGTTTTTCTTCAAAACCGTCACGCACTGCCTCAACATCAGCATAATTCAAAACACCCAAAGCAGCCGCGAAACCTGCAACAGCAGGCACATTCTCCGTGCCTGAACGGCGACCGCGCTCTTGCCCACCACCCAGCGCCCATGTCTCACATGGTACACCACGACGAATCACCAACACACCCACGCCTTTGGGACCACCAATTTTATGCGCTGAAAAAGAAGTGAAATCCGCACCCAATGCATGAACATCTACCTGCATTTTTCCCAAAGCTTGCACACCATCCACCAAGACAGGAACCGATAACTTTTTACATGCATCCACCACCTGCTGCACAGGTTGAATCACACCACTTTCGTTATTCGCCCACATCAAACACGCCATAACCGTGCGCTCATCCAGCTCTGCACAAAAAGCTTTTGCATCCACTTGCCCATTTTTTTGAGGTCGTACCAAACACAGTTCATGCCCCAAGCGTTCACACCAATAAGCTATGGTTTGCAATACCGAAGGATGCTCAATCGCGGAAACCACGACTTTGCCTTTTTTGGCTATCGATAAGCAGCCGAAAATCGCCATATTATTGGCTTCCGTGCCACCTGACGTAAACACCAACGAGCCTGATTCAACATTCAAATAGTGAGCTATTTTATCGCGTGCATCATCCAATATACGACGTGCTGATCTACCAGCCCAGTGCATACTTGATGGATTGCCAGAAGCATGGGTCGCAGCCTCATGCATTGCCTCTAAGGCTACACCTAAGGTTGGGCAAGTCGCATTATAATCAAGATACCTTTGCAATTCTGCGTTCCATGACCACTTCAGTCACAATATTTTCAACTGGCTTTAATTCCAAATTATACAAATCCACCTCTTTTTGACACACCATTTCAATGGTTACCACATCCAGAAAACGATAAATATGTTTGCCCATCGCATCCCATAACTGGTGCGTTTCACAACGTTTKCCACGATGACAACCACGCACAGCATTTTCACACATGGTTGTACGAATGGGTTCRTTCACYGCTTGRATTACATCGGCAATKGTAATTTCRTTGGCAGGGTGTGCCAATAAATAWCCGCCACCAGGRCCRCGAATWGARCGYACCAAACCGCCAGCCCGCAACGAGCGAAAGAGCTGCTCCAAGTAAGATAGGGAAATAAACTGCCGTTCAGAAATGGCTGCAAGTGTGACAGGTTTGCCTGCTTTGCCATTATTATTAATATCAACCATCGCTGATACACCATAACGTCCTTTACTTGTTAGTCGCATCGTATACTCCTATATCCATCATGAATATCCACATGAAAAAGTCAGATATTATAAACCAGAGTATTTTAGTCAAGTATTATTTTTTTGGATTAAATACGATTCATATTGGTAATAATGCTAAGATATTAGTAACATCTTGGCATGAATATCAACGTCGCCATTCTTGGCTCTACTGGTTATACGGGTGCAGAACTTATTCGCCTGATCGAAAACCACCCTCATTTCAACATTACCCACTTGGGAGCGCACTCTCAGGCGGGCAAACAAGTSAGCGATGTCTTACCTGGTGTTGCCAGCACCATTGGTAATCAAACACTGGCTGCTGCCGATGCCGATTTAGCTGATGATATTCAACTGGTCTTTACAGCCCTGCCACATGGCGCAGCTGCTGAAAGTGTTAAAAAAGCATTGGATCGTGGCAAGAAGGTTGTCGATTTATCCGCTGATTTTCGCCACCAATCCAGCGATACCTATCAGCAAGCTTACGGTGTGACGCACCCGCACCCTGAATTATTAACACAGGCCGTTTATGGRCTAAGTGAATGGGCGCGCGATGATATTCGCCAAGCCCAACTGGTTGCCAACCCTGGTTGTTATCCAACCTCCACATTGCTACCTCTGATTCCTCTGTTGCAAGCTGGTGTTATCGATGATGCCCCCATTGTTGTAGATTCTAAATCTGGCACATCTGGTGCCGGTCGCTCTGCCAAAACGGGGCTATTATATTGCGAAATAAACGAGGGTTTAAGTGCCTATGGTCTGCCTCGCCATCGCCATGTTTGGGAAATGGAAGAGTGGGCGCAAGGCTTTGGCAAGCAAGACATCCACATTCGTTTTGTGCCTCACATTGTGCCYATGACACGTGGCATGTTAAGCACGCTTCACCTTACGGGCACCGATACCAGCACATGGTATGAATTATTATCTCAAGCTTATGCCAAGCAAGATTTTGTTCGCATACTAGCAGAGGGAAAGCTGCCTTCTACCAAATCGGTGGCTGGTAGTAACCGTTGCGATATTGGTCTGTGTGTTTTAAGTGAAACCGAAGCTGTTGTTGTAAGTTGCATTGACAACCTACTCAAAGGGGCATCTGGACAAGCATTACAAAATGCCAATATCATGTTCGGTTTTAAGGAGTCACTTGGACTTTCTTTACATGCACAGTGGCCATAGAGCATGAAAAAACCATCCCTGATACAGCGTATACAACGGGCTTTTTTTAAACCTAAACAAATCATGATTATTGATGCTGATAGCCGAAAACCAGCTAAAAACTGGTCTATTCGCCCCATCACATTGCTGCTTACGCCTCTTGCGCTTATTATCATAGGCGCATTGGCTGGCAGCTATTACCTACCAAAACAACCGACCTCCAAAGCACTCCCTCAACATATTCAACTGCAAAATAAACTTGAACATTTACATGATCAGTTCGCCACCTCTGAAGCCAATAGTGAGGTCAAACAAGCTCAAATTCTTAGCCTGAAAGATATTATCAAAGAACAACAGGGCACCATTGAGAAGAGCAACAGGCGTTTACATGTGTTTGAAAGTATTTTAGAAGCACGCAAAAGCCRAGGCACAAARCTTTTAAAAGCTTCTATCAAAYATATAAAYCCRCAAGCMTTTGCYTTCTCCATCACACTGGTAAAAGGCGGSAACTAYCCTCGCCGYCTACGTGGTTCAATACGYTTTATCACACAMGATAAACAAGGCAAGGATGTACRCYTACTCTTTCAAAATGCGCAAAGCACATTGCCATTTCGYATAGAAACCCATATCTTCTTGCAGGGTCAGTTATACTGGCCTGAAAATACTGCCAARCCTGAACATATGGGCAATATCATAGCCATMGTMTCAGACTCAAAAGGTAAAGAGCTAACAAAAGAAATATGTACACTTGAGGATTTTTAARCATATGCTACGAAAACGCGACAATAMYACSGCTRCMACAAACAATGATCACCAACAAATTGAYACRCTSATTGGCGCACAYTCCGTCATCACGGGTGAATTATCRTTTGAAGGYGCTGTACGCATTGATGGGCGCTTTGAAGGCAATATTCGTTCATCCAAAGGTGGCACACTGAWTGTGAGTGARGGYGCTAAAATYTCGGGTGAAGTTGATGTGCCCAGCCTTGTCTTACATGGCATTATTGAAGGAAATGTACGCGCCAGCGATAGTCTAAAACTCGGAGAAACAGGCTGCTTAAATGGTGATCTTGAATACAGTGTTATGTCTTTGGCGGAAGGCTCGGCTATCAATGGTCGTTGCAGCCGTATTACAGACAAAACATCCGATACACATAAAACCGTACCACAAACTGCACCACAAACTGCAAAACCGACACCTAAAAACGCACCTGATTTAAAAGAAATTTAAAAAACATGATTCGCCCTTATCGTCATTGGCAACCAACAATCAATGCCTCTGCATGGGTTGCGGAGTCTGCTGAAGTGATGGGTCGGGTAGAAATAGGTGCTGACTCAAATATATGGTATCAAAGCGTATTACGCGGCGATGTTCATGATATTYATATTGGKGARCGCTCAAACATYCAAGATCATTGCACCCTGCAYACCAGCCATGGCRTRAACCCTTGCATKGTAGGYAATGATGTTACGGTYGGTCACCGCGTTATTTTACATGGCTGTGAAATACARGAYTTCTGTYTGGTTGGCATGGGTTCTATTGTTATGGATCAAGCTGTTTTGGAATCGGGCTGYTTGTTGGCRGCRGGCTCACTTGTTTCCGAACRAAAGGTTCTCCGAGGYGGCTATCTTTATGCAGGCTCTCCAGCCCGYGAACGTCGCCCRYTKACCGATRAAGAAAAGGRYTTYTTAAAACATTCTGCYGARCATTACGTAAAACTATCAAAAAYKCACGCCAATAACGCATGACACAKCAAGCTTACGCAGCCATTGATATTGGTTCCAATACCTTTCGTTTATTAATCGCYMGAAAGAACGATGATAAAAATGCCMCAACACCTTGGCATATCATTGCTTATACCCATCGCATTATTCGCTTGGGTGAAGGCTTGCATCAAAGCGGCAAGCTTKGYGWYSTRSYMMTKSKGCSMSYSCYRCWKKYCYTKCWRSWGYTYYYAGACCTGCTCAAAGAGCATCACATAAAAGCTTCACAGCTCTCTGCCGTAGCAACGGCTGCCATACGTGATGCTGAAAATAGCATGGCTTTTTGCCAGCAGGTTAAAAAAGAAACAGGTATTCATATTCAAATCATTGGTGGTACAGAAGAAGCTAGTGGTTCTCTAGCTGGAAGTTGTGCCGTGCTGCCAAAAAATATTTCTCAGGACTTACTACTGTTTGATATTGGCGGCGGAAGCACCGAGTTCGTTCGCGCTAAAAATAGCGCAAGCATCGATGCCATCAGTCGCAAAATGGGCGTTGTGCGCTTGGTTGAAGCTCACTTACATAGTGATCCACCCTGCAAAGAGGATTATGAAGCTATAAAAACTGCCTGCCATAAACACCTCGATGCCGTCGAGAACTATTGGCAAGAAAACAGTCATAACACAACACCACCCAAACATTTGGTCGGTACAGCAGGTACAGTCACCACGCTTGCCGCCATTGATTTGGAACTTGTCGATTATGATGCAGACATAGTGAATAATCATTGTATCCAGAAACAACATTTCTTCGATTTGCGCGATCAGTTGCTTGCTATGACACATCAAGAGAGACAAGCTATTCCTGCTATTGAACAAGGTCGCGCCGACTTGATGATTGCTGGTTTGGCTATTATTGAAAGTATTTTCGAGCGTTGGCATTATGAAAATTTAATGATTGTTGATGCTGGACTGCTGGAAGGAACTTGGCTAAACATCGCTGGTAACAAATAAGCTTTTCTCAACAATCACGTTATAAAAAGTAGCTGTCCGCTTGAGTCTGGGCATCATCCATGGCTTTTTGAAAAGCAATCAATGTCTCTGCATCATCATCACCAGCATAAACAGGCTCACCAATGACAAACACACCACGTGTAAAAGGTTTGGGGATATAAAATTTATCCCATGAATTTACCCGCCAATAGCGTTTCGTTGCATAACAAACAGCACGCAATGGCAGCCCTGATTTCTTCGCCAATTGCACTGTTCCAGCCTGCACAACTTCGGCAGGACCTTTCGGTCCATCGGGYGTAATRCCCAATGAATGMCCTGYTTTTGCCATSCGAATCATTGTTAGAAATGCGCGAGCSCCATTTTTTGTTGTTGAGCCCCGCGAAACGCTTTTCAAGCCCATCAGCCTACCCGCTTCAGTAATATATCCACCATCACGGTGCTCTGAAATCAACATTGAACCATCCCAACCTTGGTAGGCATACGGTGTCATCAGAATACGCGCATGCCAAAAGCTCAATATATAAGGTTCGCAGCCTACTTGATAACGCTCACCAATAAATGTCCAACGTATCGTACGGCTTAAAAATAAAAAAAYACCATAAATAGCATGCGGAACAAGCCATGCTAAGATTTTATCTTTCACGACATTTTTGACTCAAACTGCATATGATACAACTCGGCATACAAACCACCCTGTTCGAGTAATTCATCATGCCGACCCATTTGAGTAATACCACCATCATCCAACACCACAATACAATCGGCATGACGAATCGTCGATAGGCGATGCGCAATCACCAATACCGTGCGATCTTTCATCAAACGATCAATGGCTTGTTGAACCAGTTGTTCCGATTCCGTATCCAAGCTACTGGTTGCTTCATCCAAAATAAGAATGGGCGCATCTTTTAATAAAGCCCGCGCCAAAGATAAACGCTGACGCTGACCACCCGAAAGAATGACCCCGCGCTCACCCACCATGGTTTCATAACCTTGCGGAAGTTTCATGATAAATTCATGGGCATTGGCAGCTTTGGCGATTGCCTCCACACGTTCACGATCAATATCTTCATGGCCGTAAGCAATATTATTTAATACACTATCGTTGAATAAAACCACATCTTGGGTCACCAAGGCTATCTGCTCACGCAAAGATTGCTGGGTTAATGCTCGCACATCATGCCCATCCAACAAAACCCGCCCTTCACTCACATCCATAAAGCGCGGCACAAGGTTTGCCAAGGAGCTTTTACCTGCACCACTGCGCCCTATCAAAGCCACGACCTGTCCAGATTTTATCTCTAAATTAATATTTGCAAGCACTGGCTTTTCAGTACCCGCATAACACAGTCCAACATCCTCAAAAGAAATAGCATGTTGAAAGTCACTTAATACTTTCGCATCGGGTGCATCAGACACAATAATCTCTTCATCCAGAATATCAAAAATACGCTCTGCTGCTGCCAAACCTTGTTGAATTTGATTGTTTGCCCCAGATAAGCGTTTAACTGGTTCATAAAGCATAATCACTGCTGCCAAAAAAGACATCAATGTACCAGCCGTTGCTTCACCCGCTGCCACCCGCAGACCACCATAGAACAATACACCTGCAATACCAAAACCAGCCACCAATTCCATAATCGGAAATGACATAGCATTGACACGAAAGATACGCATTTGATGTTTCATAAAACCACCAATCAAATCACGAAATCGCTTACGTTCATAATCTTCCATGCCAAAAGCTTTCACCACACGGATGCCGCCAACTGTCTCTTCAATGAGGCTCGACATCTCACCCATCACAACCTGACCATCAWARGTTGCTGARCGCATTTTTCGYCCAAAACGTAGAATAGGATAAATAATGACTGGAAACACAGCCATGGCAATCAAAGCAAGCAACCAATCCTGATAAAAAATAACAGCAATTAGAAAAATAATCGTCATCGTATCACGCATCAATGCYGTMACMGATGTRCTKACYGCMGAYTGCACSAGCGTKACATCATARCTAATGCGAGCCAATAGCTCACCCGTTTTWCGRTGMGCAAAGAARTTCAACGACTGGGCTGTTAAACGATTRTAAATCTGGTTGCGCAAATCATAAATAACACGYTGCCCAATCCAGCCCATCAAATAAGCCTGCCCGAAATAAGCYGCGCCTTTTACTGTATACAAGCCAATCACMGCAATSGGGATATAATAAATATATTCAGTTTTRCCTGATAARGCYTGATCYARGGCRGGTTGTAATARCCATGCCATACCAGCCGTGGTTGCAGCAAGTATCACCATGCAAACCATCGCYACACCCAARCGCCCAACATAAGGCCTTAAAAATTCCAATAATCGTTTATACAAAATTACCTACCTAACTCAGATTATTCACAAATACTACTGCGCCCCAAYACGRCCARYAGAGCATGCRTGTAAAACGCTCACCTTACAAACAAATCATGACGATGATGCAGAGCTTTTAGAGTCCATCATGCCCATACGGAGAAAAAAGTTTTTACTCGCTTGATACAGCGCCGCCGCCAAACGGTCTTGATGTTTTCGCGTTTTCATTTTTCGTTCTTGTTTGGGGTTAGAGATAAAATTTAACTCAACCAAAACACTGGGGATTTCCAATGCTGTTAATACTACAAAACGCGCACGTTTGGGCGTTTTATATTTAATGCTACCCACTTTCTTCATTTGTAATAACATATTCTCAGCCAATAGCTGTGAACTATTCAAACTGTCACGTTTCGCCATATCACCCAGAATATTGCGCACCATAGGATCATCCACTTCTTGGCTCAGCATTACACCACCGATTTCATCGGCAGCATTTTCTTTGGCAGCCAAAGCTACAGCAACCCTGTCTGGCGTTGCCCCGCGCTCAGCCAGTGTATACACACTCGCGCCTTGTACCGAACGGGTTTTTACAGCATCCGCATGAATACTAATCATCAAATTAGCACCCGCTTTGCGAGCCAATCGCACACGTTTTCTTAATGGTACAAAATAATCACCTTTGCGGGTCAGTACAGCACGCATACCAGGTTTACTGTTAATCAATGCCGCCAATTTTTTAGCCACACGTAACGTAAAATCTTTTTCTTTTAAGCCGTGGCGACCAATCGCTCCAGGATCTTCCCCACCATGCCCTGCATCCACAGCAATCACAATGTCATGGCGTGTGTTTTTTGTAACCATTTTTTTGGGTTGTGCTACTAGCTTCGATTCTTTACGGGTTAAATCAACAACCAAACGATGCGGTTTACCCTGCATGGGCTTTAATAGAAATGTCCGCAAACCAATATTTTCTTTCTGAATATCTAAAACAATACGTAAAACACCCTTCTTGGGTTCACCATAACGCACACTTTTAATGACAGGATCAGGCAAAGCCAGTGATGCTATTTTATTGATTTTAGCGTGTTTCATATCAATCACTACACGCTCTGGCTTATGCAAACGAAAAACCTCGTAATCAACCCTGCGATCCAAATCAAATACAACACGTGTATGATCAGGCGCAGTCCATAAACGCACATCCTGCACCTCTGCAGCCGAAGCCATCATGCCCTGAATGCCAATCAAACAAAGAAGACTCAATAGCCCCAGTATACGTTTCACATAAGCTTTCATCGTAACAATACTTGCTGACTGGCATCACTTTGCAAGGAATTCTGCTCGTTTTCCTTTGCCCGACGCTCACGCTCAAGAAAAAGCGCCGCCATAAGTAGACCAATGAGAATCATAAATGGTTCCATAATCCTAACAATAATAAAGGTATTTGCGCCAATGCCGTGTACCAATAAACCAGCAAAACCACAGGTTGCTCCCAAGGATGCCCCTTTAAGCATGGGGTCTTTTATTTCATCATAACACTGGCGCAACAACACCCATACTCGCCGCAAGAACCATAAAAAGAGAACCAAGCCAATCATACCTGTTTCCAACAACACACGTGGATACTGCGCATCTAGGAATGGTCCCCCTGTTACCCCAACGCCCATCAATGGGTGCTCGGGGAAGTATTTCGTTAATACATTTTCCCATGACTTCAGTCGCTCAGTCGTGGAGGTATCAATATTCATGCCTCCAACCGCCAGTTGTCCATGTTGTTTGCTTTGATTAAATGTAAACATCACCCTATCAATCACATTTTGTGGCAGCACAAAAGGCAAAATAACAATGCCCACCAAACAACCTGCAATCAATAAACGTTTATTTTTGGATAAGAAAATAAAAAACATGATCGCAACAACAAAAGATAAATAAGAACTTCTCGATTCAGTAAATGCCAATGGCACCAAAATAATAGCCATTGAAAACAACAATAAATACCACTGCTGCCCTTTTTTGGCATATAAAAACATCCCCAAAACCACTGAAAACATCAATACAAGGTAACCACCAAAACTATTTGGCTCGCCCAACTCACCCTCAAATGGAGCTGAAACACGCAGCCCTGATGGAATCTGAGCAATACCAGCCAGGCTTGCCAATACGCAGGTTATCAACATGACTAAAAGGTAACGTTTGATGGCATTTTCATCATGTAAGTGGTTAATAATCATATAAAAAAGAACAAAAAATTCTAGATACTTAATAATAAAAAATATTCCGTAACCACCCACTCGCCCTGCAAACATACCKATSARTGTCGCAAACAAWGCTGCCAACCAATACCATRMAATAGGTTGATTAATCGGTGTGCTGCGCACTACGCCCAACTCTTTAAAAATAGCCAAGCGAAACATCCATGTCACACATACCAAGGTTAATAAAAGGTCATCCAAGCGTAATGTAACACCACGTGATTCYGTGGTATTRACCATACCACTTGCCAACTSKGCYTGTGTAGCCCCGCCRAATGTCAGCTCTGGAGAYAGCAGTGTTGATAAAATAAGYAARTAKAGTGTCARCTCAATACTGCTAAAAGCCACCACCACCATCATTAAGGCACCAATCARCATAATMGGCCCCCCAATCAATCCTGGAGCCAATACATACGCAGCATATAATAGTAAAATAGTGAGYACCAAAGTCAGCATCACKGCTGGCGGGAAAGGCACCCGTATCGTTTGATGAATCAGAGGTTATTCCCCTGTTTGCGTTCCGTATCCATAGGCTGATAATTCGTATTATAAGGTTCGGCAAACTGATCYGAGCATGTACGCATCATCACCATAACCAATGCCACCACGGCACATAATAAAAGTAAGCCGATCACCCTATGCCTGCGACTTTTTTTACGCCTTAAGCGATTAAGGTCGCTTTGCATTTAACCACCCTTCCCCAAGCCATCAGAAATACGTTGCCAAACATCTTCAATAAACTTTTTGGCTATATCTGCATTGCGTTCAAACCAACTCTTGCGCTGCATTTCATTCTCACCGTATGCATAAGCATAATGGTGGTCCATCTTATAATTGCTATAATCTGGAGAAAGATCCCCACGCACACCATTCAGGGCAACACCCAGCACCTTGCCGCCAACATTCTCAATATTCGCCTTCACCCGTTTCAATGCTCCACGCACCACCGAACCAATATGATAAACCAGCAACACCCCATCCACCTTGGATGCAATCACCGTTGCATCGGTCGTATGCAATAAAGGCGGCATATCGATAATGACCATATCGTATTCTTCACGTGCTTCATCCAAAACACTGCTCATCAATGGTGAACCCAGTAAATCAGGCGGATTCGCATTCACTTGACCACAGGTAAGAATATCCAACTGATCCAAACCAGGTGTCATCAAAGCCTGATCTATGCCCATATCACCAAGCATCACATCAGAAAAACGACTCACGGCATCCTGCCAGCTCTGTTGTCCCAGAAGAACTTCTCCCAAACCAGGCGCGCGTTTAAGCCCGAATGTATGGTGTTGCATTGGTTTTCGCATATCCGCATCAATGAGTAATACACGCGCCCCTTGTTGTGCAACAACCACAGCAAGGTTTGCTGCAATCGTACTTTTACCTTCTTTTACGGTCGAACTGGTAACCAGAATAACACGGTGTTCACCAGCTTGTGAAAATAATAAATTGGTGCGTAGACTACGGTATGCTTCTGCAATCGTAGAGGGTGGTGAAAAATGACTCACCAAGCGCAGTTGCCGCTCCATCGCCGAGCCGATCCTCGATAAACCGCAAAATGAAATTTCCATCGCACGGTTGCTGGGGCAATTGTTCCAGATTACCGAAACCTTCGAGATGGAAACCCAACCGCAGCTGTTATTGCTGCAAAAAACCATGTTGGTGGCTGAAGGCACTTCACGCCGGCTCGACCCTGAAGCCAACATTTGGGTGCTGGCA
>NVTQ01000056.1 GCA_002401635.1 Pseudomonadota bacterium | reverse complement strand
ACGAAAGCGCAAAAAACAAATCAATATTACAGATATTGAAGCAACCATTGCCAGCATGGCACGCATCCCTACCCGTCAAGTATCTTCAAGCGATAAACAAAGCCTTGAACATCTTGAACGCAATTTAAAATTGGCTATTTTCGGGCAAGATGATGCCATTGAAAAGCTCTCCGCGAGCATTCGTTTATCACGCGCTGGTTTATCACACCCTGATAAACCCATTGGCAGTTTCTTGTTTTCAGGGCCTACAGGTGTTGGTAAAACCGAAGTCGTTCGCCAATTGGCACGCATTATGGGCATTGAGTTGATTCGTTTTGATATGTCTGAATACATGGAGTCACATGCGATTTCACGCCTTATTGGTGCCCCTCCAGGTTATGTTGGTTATGAACAAGGTGGTTTGCTCACCGATGCCATCAACAAACATCCGCATGCCGTTCTTTTGCTCGATGAAATGGAAAAGGCTCACCAAGATTTGTTTAATATTCTACTGCAAGTGATGGATCATGGGAAACTGACTGACAACAATGGTCGTGCTGCTGATTTCAGGCATGTCATCGTGATTATGACCAGCAATGCAGGTGCATTTGAAATGCAGCAGAATGCCATTGGTTTTAACCCTCAATCCAGTGAGGGGCGTGATGAAGAAGCGATTAAACGCTTGTTTACGCCAGAGTTTCGCAATCGTTTGGATGCGGTCATTCCATTCTCATCGTTGGATCAGAGCACTATCTTACATGTAACTGATAAATTCTTGGTTGAACTTGAAATGCAGCTGCTTGAAAAGAAAGTTGAACTGGAAGTCTGTGACGCAGCTCGCATATGGCTCGCCAAACATGGGCATGATGTGCAAATGGGAGCGCGTCCAATGTCACGACTTATTCAAAATGAAATTAAAAAGCCTTTGGCAGATGCTATTTTATTTGGTGCATTACAAAAAGGCGGAAAAGCCCTTGTTGTACTTGAGGATGATAAAATAAAAATCGAATATCCTTCCACTGTTGATGCATGAAACCCAAAAAAGATGCGAAAAACTATACCGATATATTTCAACATAAAGATGACAGCCCATTAAGCATTGAAATGAAGCCAATTGGCGTTGTTTATAGCCCATTTAAGGAACGCTTCACAGCACCACGCCAGCCAGATTTATCAACCCCTACCAAAGGGTCTATTGAGTTAAACGCTGGGCTAAATTTTGAACAAGCATTGGCAGACTTGGATAGCTTTACGCATATCTGGGTTATCTATTGGATGCATCTCAATCAAGGCTGGAACCCTACAGTTATGCCACCACGCGGATCAGATATTCGGCGTGGATTGTTTTCAACCCGTGCCCCCCACCGCCCCAACCGTATTGGTTTATCTGTTGTAACGCTCACCAGCATCAAAAAACGCACATTGTTTATTGAAGGTTTGGATATGCTCGATGGCACGCCTGTATTGGATATTAAGCCTTATTTACCCTATGCCGATAGCATTGAAGGTGCTTCGCATGGTTGGTTAGATCCCAACTCACCCTTTACGTTTTCTTCTACATCCAAATAACATAGCATTGGCATAACATGACGAAAAAAGAACATACATATACTTTCTATGAAGAAATTGGACGGGGTGGCATGGGCGTTGTTTACCGTGCCATACACAACGATACAAAAGAAGAAGTGGCTATCAAAGTGCTTCATAAAGAGCTTGTTCATGATAGCAAACAAGTAGAACGCTTTGAAAGAGAGGCTCGCTCACAAGGCAAGATTGAGCATCCCAACGTCATTCGTTTTATAGGTGTTTATAAGCATAATGAAAGCTTGGGAATTGTGATGGAGTTGCTGAAAGGTTGTTCCCTAAAGCAATATGCCAAACATCATGGCGCTCTTAGCACAGGCGAAGTTCATACAGTCGCAGGTGGACTTATCCAAGGTCTTTCATCAGCACATGAACAAGATATTACACACCGTGATTTAAAACCTTCCAATATATTTATATGTGATGATGGTTGCATAAAAATTATGGATTTTGGGCTAGCCAAAAGCAGTCTGGCGCAAGATGATATTACGGATTCAGGCAATAACCCTGTGGGCAGCTATTATTTTATGGCTCCTGAACAGGTGCTTGGTCAAAAGCTTGATGCACGCTCAGATTTGTATGCTATTGGCGTGATATTATTCAAACTCGCAACAGGTCACTTACCCTTTTCAACAAATGGTGGCGGCGAATTTGAAATTATGGAAAAACAGGTGCGCCAAGCACCGCCCAAACCTCAGGATGTACACGATGGTGTTTCAGATGTGTTATCCGATATTATTCTTAAGCTTTTGCAAAAAGATCCAGAAGAGCGTTTCCAAGATTGCCACGCATTATCCCAAGCCTTGCTTGAGTTGGGCTCAAAAGAACCGCTTTCACTCAGTGGAAAAAGCAATATTAAACATTTTTCTGATTTGCAATATCGCCCCAATCAAACTGTGAGCACCATGCCTTCGGTTCATTTCCATGAGCCTGAGGATGTTGAAGAAGATATGGTGAAAAACACCCTGCTTTGGGCCTTTAAAAGTATGTCTCCAGCTATGCCTGATGTACCACCTTTGGATTTAATCGCACCACCGCCTATTGCTGTAACAACACTACAACATTTACGCCAAGGCATTGCCACGATCGCACCACTTCCTGAAATATGGTATCAAATTCAAGATACTTTAAACAATCAAGATGCCGCAGCATCTGATTTGGCTAAGTTGGTTTCACAAGACCCTATTTTAACAGCCCACGTGTTGAAAGTGTGTAATTCAGCAGCCTATGCCATACCAGGTAATCCTCCTGTAACCCATATTGCCCTAGCTTTAACGCGTTTGGGTATGGATGCGGCGCAAGAAGTTATTTTGCAAATGCTTATGCCTGAAATTGGTAATGAAACATCACAAGATGATGTGCAATACCTATATTTTCATGCCCAAGCGATTGCTTTATTCACACGCTCTTTAAGTGAATACAGTCAGATTGTGGATCGTCAGTCTGCAAGCTTATTTGGTATGTTACATGATATTGGCAAGCTGGTGATATTGCATATTGAGGATGAAGATAAGCTCAAGCTACTTCATGAAAGCATTGCCCAAGGCACACCTGCATTAAAAGCTGAATGGGACATACTGGGTTACACACATATTGATGCAGGTATGATGTTGGCTCTGCATTGGAAGTTGCCACGCAGCATTCATCATTTTATTTATTTTCATCACCACACATGCTGGCATGGCATGGATTCATGGCCGAATGATGTGCAGCCTGCCATTATGCTTGTTCATTTATCTCATATCATGCTTTCAAGCATGCTTGCTGATGAGGATATGCCCAATATCTGGCAACAAAATATGCGTAGTCATGTGCCAGAAAGCAAAAAGTTGCTGCATCGCAGCCTGCATTTGCCTGTAAGTGATGTCGGGTTTTATAATCAAATGGAACATGATCTACAACGTTTACGTCTGCAATTTCCTGATTTGTTTACAAGTGAATCCTCTGAAGAAATTATATAGTCATTCAGCAATTGATTTACCCATATCACCCCTCATCCTAACCTTCTCCCCTCAAGCGGGAGGAGGGACTAAACTCCCTCTCCCGCTTGAGGGAGAGGGTTGGGGGAAGGTGAATGCCGAAGGCAGAGAGACCACCCTGGGGTGTGAGGGTTTTCAAACAATGAAGTGTCATTTAGATGAATGCTTTTTTCTAAGCTAAATCAATTTATGGATCACTATAGGGCACCTCGAAAAACCTCACGCGAGTCAAACGCCGCCATTTTTCATTCATGACAAGGCGTGGTGAAATGGGTAATAGCAACGCTATTACTTTTTTTATTCAACGCAGTCAGGTGCGAAAAGGGCAAGTTTGACGAAATAGTTAGGTTTTTCGAGATGCCTTATAGTTATATTTCAAGAGGTCGTTATGAATATCATTAAAATACCATTTGTAAGAAAAGTCGGGATAGAGAAAAATAATGATGGCTTCCTCCACTTACACTTTGATGAAAGCGTGCATAACCACCTTCAATCCATCCATGCTAGTGCGCAATTTACACTGGCTGAAACTGCAAGCGGAGAAGTTTTACAAACAGCGTTTCCAGAACTTGTTGGTAGAGTTATTCCTATGCTGAGAGATTCACAAATTAAATTTAGGAGGCCTGCCCTTCAGTCTGTGACTGCATACCCATTTATTTCAGAAGGCTTGGCGCAAAAGTTCAAGGAAATGCTTTTAAAGAAAGGTCGAGCTTCTATATCTGTAAATGTTGAGCTGAAAGACAATGAAGGAGCAACTACATGTACAGGGGTGTTTAACTGGTTTGTACAACAGATTGATTGAACAAAAATATAGCCATTCAAATCAATAGAGGCTTAACCTTCCCCCCGTTAAAACGAACATTAAAACCTAACTAGGATTAGCTATTTTAGGCGCTTGCCAACCGAGTTGTTGCGCTCGATACAGCATATCGGGCGTATCGACATCAAAACTTTCTTCCAGAATTAGATAATTTAAGCCCTGCTTTTGGGCGGTGTCCACACTTTTTTGTAACACATGCTCTGAACTCCAGGCAATACCCGAAAACAAAGAAGGATAAGCATGATTCATCGCAATTAAATCATAACCACCATCCTCCACAGCACCCAGTACAACATCATAATCATCCAGTGCTGCACGAGCTTGTAATAAACGTTTATCAAGCATATGTGGTGAATCTGTTCCTAGAAATAATGTTTTTTCAAAGCCTCCTTGCGCGGCTTGTTCTAATATATGTGCCATACGTTCGCCCAAGTCGCCCTCCCCTTGTGCATAAAGCGGAAGCTTGAAGGGGGTGAAAAATGAATGTTGTACATCATCAACAGCCAGCCATACATCTTGAAACAAGCCTTTGGCGCGCTCAATCACCGTTGTTGCCATCGCTTGATGCCACGCCATCGCTTCTGCGGCTGTATATTTTGCCATTAAACGTGTTTTTACTTTTCCTTCCACAGGTGCTTTACACATAATGATAACAAGCGTGTTTCTATCGAGCATTTCTATACATCTCCGTCAATTTTTCAGGTGATGTGCCCAACCAATATAAAAAACGTAGTTTCCACATGAGTATGACTGTTTTTATGATACCGTGCTTTTCCCAGCGACGGCTGGATGTGACAACTTTATTTTTCAAACAAGCAATCTTACCATGGCGTTTTAGTTGTTTTGAAAATGCCACATCTTCCATCAGTGCTTGCTCAGGAAAACCACCCATTTCTTCAAATACAGAACGACGTACAAATTGACATTGATCACCCGTTGAAATCCCTGAAATACGCGAGCGAAGGTTAATCATAAACTCAATCACTCTAAATGCAGAACTGTTGCCAGATAAGCGTACATCAAAGCGCCCACCCACCACAGAACTATCCTGCATAGTCCTTTTTATAAGCTCAATATCACTTGAAGAAATGTGTGTATCCGCATGAATAAAAGCAAGAATATCACTTTTCATTGTTTTTTTACAAGCAGCTGCCCCAGCATTCATTTGCAAAGCACGACCGCGCAGGCTGTGGCAATAATTCAAGTCATGATTCTGTAATAAAGCACATGTTTCATCATCCGAACCACCATCACAAAACATGATAGAACAATCTTTTTCCAAGGCTTTAAATTTAGTTATATATTGTCGCAATGATTGTTCTTCGTTGAGCACAGGAATGACCATCACCACACTTAAATCCATCATATAATATTCAACGATACCCAACCGCTACCATCTTCACGAAAATTGGTCACTTGCCCGCGCCATAAACGCCCTGAAACGGCAATCAGGGTTTCGCCATGCATATACAAACGCACATCAAATTTATATGACACATCATCATGTTCGACTTGGCTAGGCGGCACATAGGATTGCACCACGGTGGTTTCATTATCAAGGCTTTCAAAGCGTTTACGGCTCATAGCTTTGCCAAGCACAACACCTTTACCACCATGCCTAGCTGCAGGTTTGAATACCCAAATTTTACGCTCTTGCCATAGTTGTGCCTTATCACAAACCGAAAGTAAATGAATTTCAGGTACAATATGGCGAATAAAGGCAACATCATCGCTAGGCAGGCACTGTTCCAGCAAACCTTGATGCCACCAATCCACCATGCGCGATTTATCACCCAGCAAGGCATAACTACGTGGATGTGGATTTAAAGCCACCTGCCCTGCCATCAATGCTGTGCGGATATGTGCAAGCTCGCTCGTATCTAGGTAAAAATCAGTGTGGCGGTTATAAATGCCATCCACGCGCTGATTATCCACATACAAACCATCATCTTTTAACTGTATATCTTCAGGGCTTACAAGAAAAACAGTACGCCCAGCTTGGCGTAATAAAGCTG
Source organism: Pseudomonadota bacterium (assembly GCA_002401635.1). Lineage (GTDB taxonomy): Bacteria > Pseudomonadota > Zetaproteobacteria > Mariprofundales > Mariprofundaceae. The sequence continues at coordinate 7,999 of NVTQ01000056.1, read as the reverse complement.
CATAATACTGCATTTCTGGATACATATACTGTTCAGTTACATTGTCATCCATAATGGCAATGGTTTGCCAAGTATCGGGAAACATGTGTGATATACGCTCTTCCAGTGTGCCAACAAGCTCTGCAATTAAGGGCTGTTTCATCCACTTATCGCGACCAGTATACAAACCGCCTGCATTGTTATTGACTTCAATCAAACGAGGGCCGTCATCGGTCAAATGAAAATCATAACCCATAAGCATGGATGACTCATCAAACATGGCATCTGCTGTGGTTGGAAGCTGGTCTTTTAATGATGTTATATAATGGTTATTTTGTTTTAATTGAAACATCAAACGGGAAAATCGGAGCATTTCCTCAAATTCATCACGTTTAATTGTCACTTCTTCTAAAGCTGCTAAAGTATTCACGCGCAACAAGCTATCTGAAATCATTCTGTATTGGAAAAGACTTGTCATATACCATACGCACCATGAATAAGACCCTTGAGCAACTACCAGCCCTAAACTTGGAAACGCTAAAAAACATGGTTTCTGATTGGGGGTTTCCAGCATTTCGTGCCAAACAAATCATGGATTGGCGTAATAAAGGCGTGTTAAACCCTGATGATATGCGTAATTTACCACAAGATTTGCGCGCAGCCTTGAATGAAAAGCTATGTTGCCAGCCGCTTAAACAAGTACAACGACAATGCTCCGAAGATGGCACACGCAAGTATTTATTTTCACTACAAAGCGGCAAAACCGTAGAAACTGTACTTATTCCTGAGCCTGAACGCGGAACTGTATGCATATCATCGCAGGTTGGCTGTGTATTGGACTGCCCTTTTTGTCATACAGGCACACAAAAATTTGAAGCCAATTTAACCGCAGGTGAAATTATCGCGCAGGTTTTGGCTGTAAAAGAGGATTTGAGAAACAATCCTTTGTCATCAGATTTGCACGATCAGGTCACACATATTGKTTATATGGGCATGGGCGAGCCTATGGCCAATGAAGAAGGTTTGCATGATAGTTTAACCATGCTTATGGCTGAAGATGGGCTACATATCTCACGCCGTCGTATTACTGTATCAACATCAGGGCTTACGCCGCAAATTGATCGTTTGGGTGAAGTTCACCCTGTTAATTTGGCTATTTCATTGCATTCAGCATTGGATCAAGAGCGGGATACCTTGGTGCCCATCAATCGCAAGTATCCACTGCAAACATTGCGCACATGCTTGAACCTTTATCCACTGCCACACCAACGGCACATTACCTTGGAATACCTTATGYTWGATGGTGTYAATGATCGCCMARAAGATTTRCARGCYYTGRTSRAATTTGTWAATYCWGAACGYGAACGYGTTAAYCTTATTCGTTTTAAYCCTTATCCWGGRAGYCCTTATGAAGGTTCTCCCAYAGAACACATGAATAAATTCGCACAAGGCTTGATTTCTAAAGGTATTCGTGCAACCGTAAGGCGTTCGCGCGGGCAAGATATTATGGCAGCTTGCGGTCAGCTTAAATCATCCGCTGCGTAAGCAGGGATAAAAGTTCTAAGGAGGCTCTGAATAAGTCTGGATGAAGTAGATTGTGGTTCAGAACATTCAAAATCAAGACGTGAGTTGCATGGAATAGCAAAGCTATTGCTCAAACTCACAACGCAGAGTTTGGATGTTCTGGACCCAAGATACGAATTCATGACTTGTTCAAAGCCTCCTAAAGGGAGGGGCAATGACGGTGAGTAAACGTACCGGCATTATCGGTGGTAGTGGTTTGTATGCCATGCAAGGCATTGAGGTTCTTGATGAGCTTGATATGGATACACCGTGGGGTAAACCCTCGGCTCCATTGGTGCTGGCGCATTATCATGGTCAGGAAATAGTTTTTTTGCCCCGCCACGGCGCAAATCACAGTATCCCACCCCATAAAATAAATTATCGTGCCAATATTTATGCTTTAAAACAAGCAGGCGTATCACGTGTTATCTCAATATCTGCCGTTGGCTCCTTGCGCGAACACATTGCACCTGGGGATTTTGTCTTGGTGGATCAGTTTGTTGATCGCACAATCAATCGAGAAGAAACCTTTTTTGATGGYCCCGTKGTCGCGCATGTGTCTATGGCTGACCCTATTTGCGCCTGTTTACAGCAATCYTTATCTGATGCTTCAAAACAAGCTAATATTACCACCCACGAAGGTGGTACATACCTCGTGATGCAAGGGCCGCAGTTTTCAACGCGAGCAGAATCTATGCTTTATCGCTCTTGGGGCATGGATGTGATTGGCATGACCAATATGCCTGAAGCCAAGTTGGTTCGTGAAGCTGAAATGTGTTATGCAACCATTGCCATGTGTACCGATTATGATTGCTGGCATGAGGAGGAGGATAATGTGTCTGTGTCCTCTGTATTGGAAGTGATGCAAGGCAATGTTCAGAAAGTTCAAGGCTTGTTGGACTATTATTTCAAACAGCCTGAAAGCCCATATACATGCGGCTGCCRAACAACATTGGATCACGGTATTTTTGCCGATTTRAGYCARCAARMKGATGMGGCTTTACGCCCTATTCATGCGCTGGTGGAGCGTTTATTATGATGTCTTTGATTCGCCATGGTTTTATGGCCTTTGTATGCATAGGTTTTCTTGCATCATGCCAAACAACGGGTTCTAAAATTGATTCTGACCTGAAAATAAAACAAGCCAAAATTCATTATCAAATCGGTTTGGATTCATTGCAACGCGGGCAACTTCCCAAAGCCTTTGATGAGCTAATGGAATCCAATGAACTTGAACCCAATCAGGTGAAAACTTTGGAAGCGCTGGCTTATGCATGGCGCTTGCAGGGTAATCTGGAAAAATCAGAATCTTTTTACAAGCGGGCGATTGCAACAGCGGGAAGCCCTTCAACCTATACCAATTATGGTTCACTATTGGTATCATTAAAGCGTTATAAAGAAGCTGAAATCGTATTACATAAAGCTTTGGAAGATCCTCGCTATCGCAAGCAATACCTTGCACTCATCCTTTTGGGTGATGCATTACTTGGTCAAGGTAAGCCCAATGAAGCTATCAAAAGCTATCGTAAAGCGGCTATGATGAACCCCAATCAAAACCTTTCACAACTTAAAGAAGCAGAGGTATATGTAAAAACGGAGCGTTTAAACTATGCGCAGGCTTTATATGAAACCATGTTACGCAAACAACCTTTATTACGCCCTGCCCTAGAAGGCTTGATAGATTTGCTTGTAAAACGCTCGAATATCACTGCTGCTCGCAAACAATTAGCCCACTACCTTGAAAAAGAAAAAGACCCATTAAATCGAGCTTGGGCAAGCGATGAACTTACACGCTTAGGACGTTTATAAACATGTCTTCGAATGAAGTTATCGATGAGAAGCCTGAAAAAGGTCTTTCGAGGGAAGCAATTCTTCTGGAAGTCGGCGAATTATTAAAAAACGAGCGAAATAAAAAAAGCATCTCCATTGATATGGTCGCCAATGCATTAAACTTTCGCAAAATTTACCTTGAAGCATTGGAATCTGGTGATTGGTCACATATGCCTGGTGAAGTGTATGCGCTGGGTTTTTTGCGCCAATATGCTACTTATTTACACCTCGATTTGGATCATACCATTGAAAAACTCAAATCAGGGCACTATCAGCTAACCAAGCCTTTAACATTTCCAGACCCGCCCGTTGCACCCAAAAAATCATGGATGATGGTTGCCGCGCTGGCTTTTGTTTTATTGTTTGTTGGTATAAACCTATTTGACCACACACCTGCCCCGCTACCTTCACAATTGATGCAAGCGTCAGCTGTGCATACGCAAGCTGCGGCTAAATTGAATACTACCAACACGGAAGTAGGCAAAACACCAATAAAAGAGCCCGCTGTTGAGCCTGTCGTTGTTTCCCCGCTAACAAGCGACAATCATAGTAAACTTCAATCAAAGGAAAAAATCGAGAAAAGCGCTAAGGTTGAAATTCCAGCCACTAAAAAAGTATTATCGTATCATTATAAGCTCACAGCTGTAACAGGTGATGTTTGGTTGCAACTGCATGATAGCAACGAGCCGCCTGCACTGATTCGCGAAGTGTTATTGAAAAAAGGCGAAAGTATGAAAGTAACATATTCACAAGCTTTAAGACTTACCAGCGGTAATGCGCTTGCCCTTAAAATTGATTTAAACAACCATCCCATTGTGCAAGTAAGCCAGTTGGGTGAAAAAGGAAAGGTTTTGCGTAGCTATTTGTTACAAAAGAAAAAGCCTTTGCCATAACAGTCACATGAAGAAGTGCCTGCGATATTTGCAACTTCCTGCTGATTGAGAAAAACATTATTATTGTTAGGATGCCCTGCTAAGGGCTATATATTTTTTAGATGCACAAAGAATATTTGATTCATTGTATGAATTTTTTAATAAGGGAAAGGGGAAATTATGACTGCAACTGCTAGTGATCAAGGCGCATTAGACATAGCCCGCCGCAATATGGTGGAGTACCAAATCCGTTGCTGCAAGGTATTAGAGCCTGAATTACTGGATATGCTGGATAGCATGCCGCGCGAAGATTATGTTCCCCAAGATGTACGTAGCTTGGCATATATGGAAGGTCATGTGCCTATTGCCTGCAATCAGGAAATGTTTAGCCCATTACAAGAAGCAAGTATTATGCAGCAATTGAATTTGCAAGGGCACGAACGCATTTTAGAAATTGGTACAGGGACAGGTTATTTAACAACACTCTTGGCAATGCATAGTGCTGAAGTAACCAGCTGCGAATTGCATGCTGAATTAAGCGAATTTGCACGTAAAAATTTATCTGATCATGGTGTGGAAAATGCAACGGTTATTCGCATCAACGCAATGGACCCTGATGAAGTAAAAAAACATGCTTATATTGCTACAGATTATGATGTTATTGTCATCGGTGCTTCTTTAAGTGCTATTCCAGAACATCTAACAGCCCTGCTTGCAGAAAATGCTCAAATGATCGCATTTATTGGTAAGAATCCAATAGTTACATTAACCCATAAACAAAAGACAGCCACATCAAATATCGAAACAGCCATGTGTGAAACGTTGTTGCAAAACATGGAAGAACTTCCACAAAAACGCGAATTTATTTTTTAACGTTGGATGCACCCACGCCAATTAAACTTAAAAATATTTATATATAATGTCTCTCATTGATGAGCGTGCAAAGCTAAGCCTTTCCCAAGGTGATACGGAGCCCTGTGGGATTTTAAAGGAGCAAGTTTATCTGCTCTATAAACCTTCATTTCTTGCGGCGCTTGCTACTATCTTTGCTGCTGGCTTTCTGGCTCATATCCAGTGGAATGTCATAGACCACACAACCATATTATGGTGGTTAGCAGCTATGTGGGTCGTTGTTGCCGTTCGCATAGTATGTTTTTTTCTTTTTAAACGAAAAAAACCTGATTCTTCACAAACACCATTTTGGGGTAATCTATACATTGTAGTAACCATTTGTGCAGGGGCTGCTTGGGGATCAGCAGGAGTATTTTTATTTCCTAACGATTTCGAACATCAAGCTGCCACGATAGTAATCCTTGCAGGTATGGCAGGCGGAGCAATCGCAACATTGGCTGCCTTACGAGCACCCGTACTTCTTTTTATCATACTCACCATGCTACCACTGATCGTACGGCTCTTTTATGAGCAGGTAGATATAGCGGTTTCATTTGCCATCATGTGCGCTGTTTATACAGTTTTTTTAGTGCATTCTGCCAAGCTTATTTACAACACACATTTACAAAATATTACACTGCTAATCAGAAGCTTGAAAAAAGAAAGAAGAACACGCATCTCTGAGCAAACACTTCTAAAAACCTCTGGGATTTTAAAAATGATTGCAAAGGGAGATCCAGCAAGCGATATATATGACGCTATTGCGCTGCTATATGAATCCCGACACCCAGGTTTGCGTTGCTCGATGCTGGAGTTAAAAGGCAATAGGTTGATCCACGGTGGCGCTCCTAGCTTACCAAAAGAATACTGTGATGTTGTCAATGGCCTGGAAAATGGTCCGAGCGTGGGCTCGTGTGGCACATCAACCTATACAGGCAAGCGTGTATTGGTTGAAAATATAGAGACAGATCCTAAATGGTCAAAAATCAAACATTTTGCACTGCCACATGGCATGCGCTGCTGCTGGTCTGAACCCATCAAAGATAAAGCAGGAAAAGTCTTAGGTGCGTTTGGTATGTATTATAATCATACAGCCCTACCGAATGACCATGAATTGGGCGATTTGGAAGCTGCAGCAAGCCTTGCTGGGATTATTATGGAAAGGCAACAACGAGAAATACTCTTGGAGAAATTACACAGTGCTTTTGAATATGCCCATGATGCGATTATCATCGCAAATTTGGATGCCCGCCTTGAATATGTAAACCCTGCATTTGAAAGAATGACRGGCTATTCTGCTGAGGAGTCAGTTGGTAAATACTTCAGCATTCTACGAAGTGATAAACACCCCGAAAGTTTTTATAATCATTTACTTAAAAAGTCTCAAGCGGGTGAGCCTTGGCAGGGTGAAATTATTATCAAATGTAAAGATGGTTCTTTTCTCGAAGTGGAAAGGAGTGTTTCGCCTGTATTTGATAAGCAAGAAAACATCCTATTCCAAGTTGCTATTCAACGCGACATGACGGAGCAAAAAATTCTTGAGGAAAAATTCCAACAGGCTCAAAAACTAGAAGCTATTGGAACATTGGTGGGCGGTATCGCCCATGATTTCAATAACATCCTTGCWGGTATGACWGGCAACCTYTATYTGGCGCAAAAGTACACAACAAACATGCCACGCGCGCAAAAGAAGTTAAACAATATCAAAGAGCTTTCATTTCGAGCCGCTGATTTAATCAAGCAATTACTCACATTTGCTCGTAAAGATAAGGTCAATATTCAACCGTTATCCTTGGTTCCATTTTTTGAAGATATTATAAAATTTTCCCGTTCAATTATTCCAGAAAATATTACTGTTCAACATATCATTGACGAAAATTCACTGTGCATCCATGGGGATACCACTCAGCTGCATCAGGTATTAATAAACTTACTCACCAATGCGCGTGATGCAGTTGAAGGCGTAAATAAACCTCGTATCATCATGAAACTAGCTGCATTTAAGACAGATAAGATTTTTATTGAAAAACACCCTTATTTTAAATCTGGCTTATATGCACATCTGAGTGTGCAAGATAATGGTTCTGGCATTTCCAAAAAAGATATTGAACATATTTTTGAACCCTTCTTTACCACCAAAGAACAAGGAAAAGGGACGGGACTCGGATTATCCATGGTCTTTGGGGCAGTCAAAAACCATCATGGGTTTATTGAAATTGATAGTGTTGAAGGTAAAGGCTCAACATTTCACGTCTATATTCCACGCCTTATAGATAATGAATGCATTGCCTCACCTGTATTGCCTGAAAAACAGGTTTTGGAAGGTCGTGGCGAGTTGATTTTACTTGTTGATGATGAAAAAGAAGTTCGGGAAACGGGGAAAGATGTCTTGAAAGCGTTAGGCTATAAGACATTAGAGGCACGCGATGGGCTAGAAGCTATTAAAATATTTAGCGAACATCAAGATGAAGTTGCGCTTATTATTATGGATATTGTGATGCCCAAACTTGGTGGTGTAAAAGCCGTTGAACGTATCAAAAGCATACATCCCAATATAAATATAATTTTTGCAACGGGCTATGATAAGGAAGCAACATTTCCAGATAGCCTACCTATAAGTGGTGAACTTATTCTTAGCAAACCTTATGATATAAAAGAGCTCAGCCATATCATCAGGCAAAAGCTGGAATCATAACAAATAAATTCTTTAGGAAACCTCGAAAAACCAACGCACCTCAGCCAAATCATCCACAATGCGTGCTGGTGGAAGGTTATGTGCGACATCACGTCCATAACGCTTGTGATACAATCGCGAATCCAAAATTGCCATCACACCACGATCTGAATTGGAACGAATCAAACGC
>NVTQ01000055.1 GCA_002401635.1 Pseudomonadota bacterium | reverse complement strand
CAGCACAAGATGAGCCAGCGCGGGTGTTGGCGATTATGGGGCGCGAGTTTTCTGAAAATAGTGTGCAACAGCTTATTGAGCATGAAGGCATACATATTTCTGCGCACTTGAGCCTGCCGACATTTCATCACCGTGATTCGACACGCATGATGTTTTTGGTGAATGGGCGGGTCATTCGCGATAAAGCATTGATTGCAGCACTGCGTGCGGGTTATCGCGATGTGATGTTTCATGATCGTTATCCTGTAGCCGTGATTCGATTGGAGATGGATCCCGCTGATGTGGATGTGAATGTGCATCCAGCCAAGCGAGAAGTGCGTTTTAAATCACCGCAAACAGTCCGAGCTGGTATTGTGGCTTGTGTGCGGGCAGGCATTGAAGGTATGGGGCAGTCCGTTGCTACAACTACCACAAATAAGGCATTGGGCGCTATGAATTCAAGCATGCCAAACGTATCAAGCTATGTTTCACATAGTAGTATGCCACGCTTTTCTTCGGCATCCATGCAGTCTCATGCAGCATTGAATACGTCTAAAAACAATCCTGAATTGCAGCATTTATTATTTCGTGCGCCGCATGAGGTGCATGAAAGTGATAAGCTTTATGATATAGGAGAGGTTTTAAATTTGGGGCATGCTGTGGCGCAGCTGCATAGTTGTTATATTGTCACTGAAACTGAGCAAGGTATTGTGTTGGTGGATCAACATGCAGCGCATGAGCGCATTTCCTATGAAAAGCTAAAAGCCCAATTGAGTAAGGGGGCAGTGAGTACGCAAATGCTACTGACACCTGTAACGTTGTCGTTACAGGGTGAACAGGCGGCATGGTTGCATGATCATAACTCACAATTAGAAGCTTTCGGGGTTTCCGTGGAAGTGATGGGTGATGAATCATTTTTGATTCGTAGTGTGCCTGCGATGTTGGCGAGTGAGTCGCCGCTGGCGTTGGCTGTTGAATTGATTGATGCTTGTATATTGATGGGTGTTGATGCGGAAGCTGGTGACACAGGTTTGGGTAGGGTGTTGGAACGCTGGCTTGGTAACCGTGCTTGCAAAGGCTCCATCAAGGCTGGGCGTGTACTGTTGCCCGAAGAGCAGGAAAATTTATTGCGAGAAATGGAACAAACGCCGAACATTGCGCAGTGTAATCATGGACGACCAACCTATGTACGTTTGTCGTTGCATGAATTGGATCGTCTGTTTGGACGTAAGGAATAAGGTGAGTAGAACTATGATGGAAAATCAGCAAGATATAGTGGAAAAAATTAAAAACACACATGAAAATATCGCTCTAACGGTAGGCACGTTGTTGGCGATGACACTGGTGGTTTATTTTTTAAGTTATTCAGCGTTGGCAAACTCGACATACATGTGGTTGTTTTGGTTTGAAATGCTTTCATCACCAGTTATCGTGATGGCTTTATTTTATATCCGAAACATTGCCTTTGCACTGCTTAAAATACGTTTTATGCGCTCAGCTGAATATAGGCAAGTGCTTGAGAAACTACAGCTTGCCGATTTAAGTGAGGATAGAGGTTAAAGCATTATGGAAATGAATGCTGTTTTATTCTCTATTGTGGGCGTGATTGGGTTTGCTTTTTTATTCGCCTATATTTTGCGTTTGTACAACATTCCAGCTGCGGTTGCATATATTATCACAGGGATTGTTGTAGGTCCTTCGGCGTTGGAATTTGTGCATGATAGAGAATTGCTTAATCACTTGGGTGAGTTGGGCGTGATTATGTTAATGTTTTTCATTGGCATGGAGGTTTCTTTGCCTCGCTTGATTGCCAAATGGCGTGTGGCGGTACTTGGTACAGCCGCACAAATGGCTTTATCGGTGGGTATTTGTTGTTTGGTGGCATGGTTGTTGGGCTGGTCTTGGCAGTCAGGGTTGCTGTTTGGATTTATTATCAGCATGAGTTCCACAGCCGTTGTACTGACGCTGCTTAAAGATGCCAATGAGCTGGAAACCCCGTTTGGACAAAATGCTTTGGGTGTATTGTTGATGCAGGATTTAGCCATTGTACCGATTATGATTATTCTCGGCGCGATGGGTGAGCATGAAATGTCGGGCAATGAAATCGTAGTGCAATTGGTGGGTGGTATTGCATTGATGGCTTTGGTTATTTGGTTGTTACGTCACCCTGGTTGGCATATTCCAGAGACTTTTCTAAAAAGTGTGGATAAACAAATTATGATGGGGCTTCTGCTTTGTTTTGCGGCGGCAGCGTTAACGGCATGGATTGGTCTTTCCGCGCCATTCGGAGCCTTTTTGGCGGGCATGATTTTGAAATCATCGGATCAGGCAGAGTGGGTGGAAGAGCATTTGCACTCTCTTTATGTGGTGTTTGTGGCAATATTTTTCCTTTCTGTTGGTATGTTGGTTGATTTAAATTTTGTCATGGAAAATATCGGCTTTGTGATATTGATGACCCTAGGTGTGTTTATTCTTAACTCTGGCATTAACACACTGGTTTTGCGTGTGTTGGGTGAAACATGGACCATGTCATTGTTAACGGGTGGTTTGTTATCACAAATTGGCGAACTATCCTTTTTATTGGCTTCTTTGGGCTTGGCAATGGGCATGCTGACAACGGATGGTCATCAGATGGCAATTGTGGTGATTGCATTCTCTTTAATGTTAAGCCCTTTATGGATGGTGGCGGTGCGTTTGTTGATTCGTGAAGATACACAAATGATGGCAGATAAAAGTCTGGATGAAGAAATTAAAACCATGGCAAAACAATTGGAACAAACGCGGAGTCATGATTGACGGAACCATGTGTGAAAAAAACACAGCAGCCATGGCGTGCGATGGCATTAATGGGGGCAACAGGTACGGGCAAAACAGCCTTGGCACTTGATGTTGCAGAAGCATGGCAAAGTAGCATCATTTCGTGCGATTCGATGCAGCTTTATCGGGGCTTGGATATTGGTACAGCCAAGGCAAGTGTTGAGGAGCGTCAGCGTATTCCCCATCATTTGATTGATTGTGCGGATATATCGGATATTTGGTCGGCACAGCGCTGGGCGGATGCGGCATTGAAGGTTATCAAGCAGGAGAATGGGCAAGGGCGGATACCATTGATTGTGGGTGGTACAGGCATGTATTTACGAGCTTTGATAGAAGGTTTTGCCAAAATTCCTGAAGAAAAAGAGGGCGTGCGCGATTATTTTGTTGGTTTGCAAAACCAGCATGGCACACCCTATTTACATGACTTATTAAAACAATGTGACCCAATTTTAGCAGAAAGACTGCATAACACCGATAGCCAGCGTATTATGCGCGGCTTATGCATTTATAAGAGTACCCATGTGCCACTTTCCACATGGCAGGCAGAGCAAGAAGCACAAAAAGAGAAAATTGATTGCCCTGTGTTTGTTTTGGATGTGCCGCGCCCTGAGTTGCGTGAACGTTTGGCAAAACGTATTGAAACAATGATGGATGCTGGCTGGTTGGATGAGGTGCGTTGGTTAAAAGAGCAGWMAATATCWGMGYTACATCCWGCYWTGCGKGCRGTGGGTTATMGGCAGTTGTTGATGTATTTRAATGATGAATGYTYATTGSAAGAGGCKTTGCGTGATGCTATTACAGCCTCGCGTAAATATGCCAAACGGCAAGTYACATGGTTTCGCAATCAAACCCCGCATGCAGTGCAGGGTGATGCMGMAMMATTRAARCARGCGATRAYGGAGCARTTKAAMRYATGGAAATGATGGAAACAGATGAAGGWCCAAGTCGGGCGATYGCGGTGCATCCACGTTTGGCAGATARRCGTTGGGGTGAGCATGCAAGTGCATCACGCCTGCATGAATTTGAGCAGTTGGTATTGTCCTGTGATTGTGAGTTGGTTGGTTCAGAGGAGATAGGGATTCGTAWGGCTGTGCCTTCAACCTTGCTTGGTTCTGGGCAAGCGGAAAAGATTACCGATTTGGTCGAAGAACTTGAAGTGGATGTGGTGTTTGTGGATCATGCATTAACACCTGTGCAGCAGCAAAATCTGGAAACAACGTGGGCGGTAAAGGTTGTGGATCGCACGGGTCTTATTCTTCAAATTTTTGCTTCGCGCGCACGTACACGTGAGGGTGTGTTGCAGGTTGATTTGGCAAGTTTGAATTATCAGTTGGGGCGTTTGGTACGCTCGTGGACGCATTTGGAGCGTCAACGTGGTGGGCATGGCTTCCTTGGTGGTCCTGGAGAACGCCAGATTGAGCTGGATCGCCGTATGATTCGCGACAGCATCAAACGCCTTGAAGGCGAATTGGCACAAGTGCAACGTATGCGCCAAACCCAGCGTATTGGTCGCAAACGCCATGAAATTCCAATCATTGCTTTGGTGGGTTATACCAATGCAGGAAAATCGACATTGTTTAACAGGTTAACGGAAGGTGATGTGTATGCCGCTGATCAGTTATTTGCCACACTTGACCCAACCTTGCGGAAATTAATTTTACCTGGTGGTGAAGAACTCATGCTCTCCGATACGGTGGGTTTTGTGCAGGATTTGCCGCATGAGTTGGTCAATGCATTTCGTGCGACCTTGGAAGAGGTGATTGAAGCAGATTTAATTTTGCATGTGCGTGATGCCTCTGATTCTGAATCACCCATGCAAAAACAGGTGGTTGAAGAAACATTGGAGCAATTGGGACTCGATGGTGATCATGCGCCGCCGATTGTGGAGGTGCTAAATAAAATTGATCAAGCGCCTGAAGTAAAATCGCGATTGTTGGATCATATTGATGGTAGCCGTGTGGCTGTATCTGCTTTGACGGGTCTGGGTATGGATGAGTTATTATTATTGATTCGTCGTTGGCAGGAAACGGACAGTGTGATGTGTTCGGTGAAACTACACGCTTCCGATGGCAAAATGATTTCATGGTGTCATGAGCATGGGCGGGTTATTGATCAACATATGGAAGATGAGTATGTACGTTTAACGGTCGTGTTTTCTGAAAAATATGCAGGCATGTTAAACCTTGTATAAGTGCATGATTTACCCGTTCAGCGTAAAAATAGGCAAACGATTGTTTTGAAAATGGGCTACACTGAAGATATGAAACGATGGGTAATATGTGTTGGTTATGTTTTGATGATGTTTGCGATGGCTGATATGTCCGTATTGGCTGGTGAGGCGGATAACGCAATAGCCGTTGAAAAAAATACGAAGCAAGTGCCATCTATGCAGAAAGAACCACGAGAAGATTGTGAATCTATTTCTATGGATGAGTTGGTTAAACGTTTGAAAGCAAGCAATGCCATTGGTTTTTTTACCAAGTTGGCGATTCGTTCGGATGTGTTGGATTTTCAAGCTGAAATAGTAAAAATGCGTAAAAAGAAGCTGCTGGCGGCTCAAATGTCGAATATTAAAGCTAGTTTTAATGGTTTGTTGTTAAAAATTATGGCGTTGCTGGAAAAAGATCCAGATTTATCCAAAAAGATTTATTCGGCACGGCATTCTATTCTGAAAAGCTTTTTGGAGGTGCAGACATGAAAATGTGGATCAAAGGTGCATTATGGATGTTAAGTTTTTTATTGCTGACTCCTGCATGGGCGGTCTCGCAAGCCGAAGATATTGCGACAACGATTATGCTGCGTGGTCATCCTTGTGGTGGCAAACAGGTGACAGAGATTCAACAAAAAGAAGATGGTAATGGTAATCAAACCATTCGAGCGACATGTCCAAATGGTGTGCGCTATCAAATTGATGTGAGTGCAGCAGGACAAGTAAAGGTGCATCCTTTATAAATTTTTATACTTTTTTTGACGTTTTTTATTGACTGATGTTGGTCAATGTAGAAGCCTTCTATACTTCGCTAGATATACTTTAGAGAAACAATGAGGGTGATTGCAATGAGTCAAAGGGAACCGCAAATAAAAAATTTTTCTGCTGGCGTAATTATCTTGCAAGAGGGCGAAGCAGGTGATGGCGTTTATGTTTTACTCTCTGGACGTGTTGTTATTTCTAGGCGTGATGATTTTGGGCGTAACATTGTTTTAGCAGAACTCTCAGAAGGTGAGGTGTTTGGCGAGATGAGCTTGATTAGCCATGACCCTTGTTCTGCAACGGTAAGTACGGTGGGTGATGTACAAGTTCGATTTTTTAATAAACAAGAATTTATTCAAGCCATGAGTGATAACTTTTCATCGGTGGAGAGTGTTTTAAGCACGTTATTCCAACGTATGCGGCTGATGAACCTTCGGGTCATGGAGTTGGAAAACCAGCTTGAATCGCATGCAAATCAGCAAGGCGAAACGAAGACAAAGGTGATTACTTTTAAGCCGGGAAATGTGACTTTGTCAGGTAAAACAGAGCAGGCAAAACATGCGCTGGGTGGTGTGGAACGGCTTATTGTCGAGAAGTTTCCTTTTCATATTGGGCGCTGGGCTGCTAAAAAGATAAAAAGTTCATGGTTTTTGGGTAGTGATGAAAATGATTTGGATATTCATGATATTCCACCCTATGGTATTTCACGGCACCATTGTCATTTTGAACGCACCAAGGCGGGAGTTTTTCTTATTGATGAGTCCCGTTTGGGTGTATGGGTGAATGGCGAACGTTTGAGAGGTAAGGGTGGTGGGGTCATTAAAATAGCACTAGAGCCTGGTGCTTATACGCTTTCTTTGGGCTCTATTGAGAGTGTGTTTATATTTGAAGTGATTGTTTGGTAGTTTGTTCGAAGAATATTTCATTAAAAACATGCAGCGATGTTGAAGGCTTTTAATTTACATGGTTACTTTTTTCTTTACAGCTGGCAATCAATCTGGAATTTCCCGCTTACATCAATGAAATAGGGTAAGAAAATATGAATAAATATGTTTGGCGTATATTGGGCGTTCTCTTACTGTTGACGATTGCTTTTTTATTGTTTTACAAAGTAGGTGAGAAACCTTTGCGCGAGGAAGTTCAAGTCCAGAAGAGCGTGTCGGGAGTGGAACGACTTATTGTAGCGGATGGCAGTACTGCCGACCTTCCTGAAATCAGGAAACGTAAGAAGTTGCGTGCTTTGGTTCCATATAGTCGGAGTGATTTTACCATTTTGGCGAATGGCGAAGTACAAGGTTTGCAGGTGGAACTTCTAAAGCAGTATGAATCGATGATAAATAAAGGCATCAAACGAGAAGTCGATAAAACACATATTGTTTGGATTCCAACCGCATTTGACCGTTTGATACCTGATTTACTGCTGGGTAAGGGTGATGTGGCAGCAGCTCTATTAAGYGTGACACCTGAGCGYTTGRAAAAAGTAAACTTTGCAACGGCWTCYGRATTGRTRGCAGATGAGTTGCTTGTTGTATCCAAAGATGTRACGGGGATTTCTCGTATTGAGGATTTGTCAGGTCGTGAAGTGYATGTGCTTAAGGGCAGCAGCTATGAAGAACATTTRCGAGAAATYAATGCRMGTTGGCAAGRAAAAGSYTTGMAGCCTATGGTCATTAAAAGCATGGATAAACGTTTACTCTCTGAGGATCTTCTYAAAATGGTGCATGCWGGGATGYTRTCCATAACAGTTGTTGATGATTATAAAGCTTACTTATGGAAAAAAGTATTGCCCAATATTCGAGTGTTGGAGCATATAAAAGTTAAAGAAGGTAATAGAATGGGTTGGGCTGTGCGTAAAAATAACCCGGTATTGCTTAAAAGTATGAATCACTTTGCAGCATCAGTAAAAAAAGGCACTTTGATGGGAAACATGCTGTTTCAACGTTATTTTAATGCCTCTTGGATTAAACGCCCACTGGCTGAAGATGAGCAAAGCAAGGTGCAGAAGCTTATGCCAGTGTTTTCAAAATATGCGAAGTTATATAATTATGATGCTTTAGCACTGATTGCCCAAGCATACCAAGAGTCTCACTTGAATAATCAGCGTAAAAGTCATCGTGGAGCAGTAGGGATTATGCAGTTGTTACCTTCTACGGCTGCGGGTTCTCATGTTGGTATAAGCGATATTTCTAGCATCGAGGATAATATTCATGCTGGAGTGAAATATTTAGCATTTTTGCGAGATCGTTATTTTTCAGACCCAACAATGAGTGACGTGGATAGGCTTGCTTTTATTTGGGCGGCTTATAATGCTGGACCTGCAAAAGTGATAAAGATGCGACGTTTRGCAAAAGAGATGGGGTTAAAYCCCAATATATGGTTTGAYCATGTTGAACTGGCAGCAGCGAAATTGGTRGGGCGTGAGACAGTGCATTATGTTCGCAGTATTTTYACACATTATATTGCTTATGGTTTGGTTAGAGARCGMTTTGCAAGTTTGCCTCAGCCTTCACAAGAGTGAAGGCTGAGAAGTCACTTTGATTATTGTACCAGTAGGTTGTTTATCTTACGAACAAATCCTGCGGGATCTTCAGGCAATGCACCTTCTGCCAAAATAGCTTGATCGAAAAGAATATCGGAAAAGTCTGCAATTTTGTCTTTGGAGCGCATTTTCGCCAAACGTTTAACCAATTCATGCTCTGGATTGATTTCTAAAATTGGTTTGACCGATGGTACATCCTGCCCAGCTTGTTTTAGAATACGTTCCATATTGCCTGTGATGTCAAACTGATCCGATACCAAACAAGCAGGGGATTCAGTCAAACGATCTGTGGTGCGAACATCTTTTACTTTATCACCCAAAGATTCTTTTAGCTTTTTCACAGCAGGTTCTGCTGATTTAGCTGCTTCTTCATGCTCTTTTTTATCTTCTTCAGCATTTTCTCCAATATTGGATAAATCCAACTCACCCTTAGCGATGGATTGTAGTTTTTTGCCATCAAAATCTTCTAAATGAGAGGTTAACCATTCATCAATACGGTCGGATAGAAGTAGTACTTCAATGCCTTTCTTACGGAAAACTTCCAAGTGAGGGCTGTGTTTTGCAGCAGCCAAAGTTTCGGCTGTGATATAATAAATAGTATCCTGATTTTCCACCATACGTTCAACATAATCAGTTAGAGAGACAGTCTGCTCGTCACCTTGGGTGCTAGAGAAACGTAAAAGTTTAGCAATGCGCTCACGGTTCGCGGAATCTTCAATAATGCCTTCTTTCAAACAGTTTCCGAATTGCTCCCATGCCGTGGCATAATCAGTATTTTCATCGCTGGCATTTTTTGCCATATCTTCAAGCATGCCCAGAATACGTTTGGTCGCGCCTTTTTTCATGGCACTCATGGCAGGGCTTTGTTGCAAAATTTCACGTGATACATTCAGTGGTAAATCATTGCTGTCCATCACACCGCGTACAAAGCGTAGATAACGTGGCAATAAATCTTCGGTAGCTTCGGTAATAAATACACGGCGAACATAGAGTTTTACACCATGTTTACTTTCAGTTTGCCACAAATCAAATGGCGCACGTTTTGGAAAGTATAATAATAAAGTGTACTCATATTTACCTTCAAGTTTTTGATGTAAGCGGGTAAGCGGGTCTTCAAAATCATGTCCGATATGTTTATAGAAATTATTGTACTCTTCATCTGATAATTCAGATTTTGAACGTGTCCATAATGCCGATGCTTGGTTGATGGTTTCAACTTCAGCAGGCTTTTCTTCTTCACCTTCAGGGGCTGGCATGGCTGTGCCCAACATGCGAATAGGGAAGGGGATATGATCAGCGTATTTATGAATAATACTGGTTAAACGGAATGATTCGAGAAATTCTTCGGCTTCTTCACGCAAATGCAGGATGATTTCTGTACCACGTGTTTCTTTGGCAATGGTTTCGATGTCATACTGACCATCACCTGTAGATTCCCAACGTACACCATGCTCTTTTTCAAGACCTGCTCTGCGGGTAGTGACTGTTACTTTATCTGCGACCAAGAAAGATGAATAAAAACCAACGCCAAACTGACCAATTAAGTGCGCATCTTTTTCTTGGTCTCCTGATAGTTGCCCGAAGAATTCTTTGGTGCCAGAGCGCGCAATGGTACCAATATTGGCAATCACCTCATCGCGGTTCATGCCAATRCCGTTATCACGAATGGTAATSGTGCGGGCATCTTTATTGGCTTCAATRTAKACATGAAGATCCGAATCRCCTTCRTACAAKGCATCATCTGTTGTGGCTTCAAAACGYAGTTTRTCKGAWGCATCGGATGCGTTGGAAATCAATTCRCGYARRAATATYTCYTTATTGGAATACAATGAATGAATCATCAAATCGAGAAGTTGTTTRACCTCGGTTTGAAAGGTATGCGTTTCTTTAACAGGTGTGTTGGACATGAATGGGTTCCCTTTGTTGTTATTTTCTAATGCGTTCAAAANCGCGGCTATATCATCTGTAAGCTTTCATAAGGTGTGCGCAGTCGAATTTCAAGCCCTTAGCCCGTATTATTCATAAATGCTGCCGTGCCCTCGCTTGTCCATTTGCCCGCAACGAATCCTTTGCCAATTGATCGTATGCGTGGTTACGGCACCCACGGCATAAAAATCCGTTGCAAACAAAGCTTCGGCGCAATCATCACGGCGATCAGGCGAATWACGCAGCAAGAGAGTATCCTCTAGCCCGAACTATTCATGAATAGTTCGGGCTAGGGAGAATTGTGCCATACAAAGCGCTGATCAACGCAATGAATGGCAATCATGAGTCCATCATGACCAATTCCTGCGTTGGTCAGCGCTTCCCTGGGGGATTCATGGATAATGCGGGTTAGCAATAGTCAGTTTATGCGATTGATATTTTAAGCTATAATAGCCGTAGTGTGGAATGAGGTTGTTGGGGGAGAATAATATTAGGGAATGAGTAATATAATGGCTGATGAGTTACACATTTTATTTGCAGAAGACAATGCTCAAGATATTGCGTCTGTGCGCCATGTTTTAGAGAGGGCAAAGCAGACCTTGGATATAAAGTGTGTGGCCAATATGGATGAGTTTTCTAAGGCGTTGAGTACCTCGCATTGGGACATCATTCTTTGTGATGTCAATCTTCCTGAGCTTATGGTGAAAGATGYTTTGGCTCGATTGAAAGCGTTAAGTTTATTGACTCCTCTTGTTGTTGTGGCGAAACCCATTGGTGAAGAAGTGGTTGCACAGTTCTTACGTGCAGGTGTGAGCAACTATGTGAATAAATTAAACCCTGAAAATTTATTATCGGTCATACATCAGACATTGCGCGATACTGAGGCAAAGAAGCTTGCGATTCAGAAAGAGAAAATATTTATTTCTACGGGGCGTATGGAAGTCGCAAAAACACTGGCGGGTGGTCTAGCCCATGATCTGAACAACTTAATGGTTGGTGTGGTGACTGGGGTTGAACTGCTTCGTCAGCATCTTCCTCAAGGTGGCGAAGCCAAAGATTTATTGGATTTAATTTATCAATCGGGCATGAAAGCAACGGATGTGTCATCTCAGATGTTGGCTTATGTTCAAGGCGGGAAATATCGTGTTGAGGATATGGATGTTAATGATTTGATTATGGATTTTGTAGCCTCGGAAGCATTTCCTATTTCAGATTCTGTGGATGTGCAACTGGATTTATTGCAAAACATTTCTTTTGTGAGTGGAGACCCTGCACAAATTCGAAAACTTTTAAGTGGTATTATTCTTAATGCGTGCGAAGCAATRATGGAGGGCGGCGTGCTGAAAATATCGACGCGCAATAGATATATTGAGCATACTGAAATGTTACCCGAAGTTGATCTTGAAAGCGGTTACTATGTGGAAATTTGCATTGAAGATAATGGTATAGGTATGGATGATGTGGTGCGTATGCATTTGTTTGAGCCCTTTTATACCACAAAATTTCAAGGTCGTGGGCTTGGTATGGCTGCCGCACATGGTATTATCCGTAGTCATCAGGGTGAAATACTTGTAGGCAGTGAGATAGGTCAAGGCTCTATTTTTAAGGTTCTTTTGCCTGTTATTAAAGAACAAGATAGTCCAAGTGTGATACAGCGTCGGCGTGTCCTTGAATCATATGCTGGCACAGAACATATTTTGTTAATCGATGATAATTCGACGGTCTTGAAAGTTATGCAGGCCTTGATAAAGCAGTGGGGATACAATGTAAGTGTGGCAACCAATGGCACTTTGGCTTTGCAGTTGTTAGAAAAAAATCATTATGATTTGGCTTTATTGGATTTAAATCTTCCTGATTATACGGGGCAGAAATTATTTTTAAAATTACGTGAATGTATAGATGGGCTACCTATTTTAATGATTAGTGGCTCACCAGCCAATGCGGAAGCTGAGGCTTTACTTGATACGGGCGCATGCAATTTTTTACGCAAGCCCTTTGTTCCCAATGAATTGGGCGGTATGTTAAGGCAATTGTTAGGGAAGCTCTGAATATCGCATATTTATTACAACATGCTGAATCGTGGAAAAATCGAACGAGAAAAGCGTGAAGAACACGCCTCTCCGAGTAAAGGTCTATAACAAGGAGCCGCAAAGGTAACTGTTGGGATAATGCGGTCATGGAACGTTTTTACCACAGGTTTACCTTGCTGATTGCTAGGGAAGCGCTGATTAAAGCATGAATATCACCCATGAGTCCAAAATTACCAATTTCTGCGTTGGAAAACTTATCAATAGCGGTGCTATTACTTGTATTTTCCGCCTTGATCTTGGTGATTTTTAATCTCATGGGCAACATCCACCTTTAATCAGCGCTTCCCTAGGCATCCGATGAAACAAAAAGGACATTGTTGATTATATCGAATGTTCTATAACCGTTGCAGAGTACATTCATATTTGGGCTGGTTTAGTCCCAACGCGTATAAAAGTGTGCAGCAATTCTTGCCACATGCAGTACAATTCTTTTCGATGTCTACACTTTTACCAGACCACTCCATTATTTATTCAATCTCGATAAGGCATTCATCGGGATTAACGGTATCTCCCTCTGCGACGTAAATGGCTTTCACTGTACCTGATTCAGGGGCATGCACAGGGTTTTCCATTTTCATGGCTTCAACCGTTAATACGGTATCACCCGCAGTAACCTCATCACCGACAGCAACATTGACGGAAACAATGCGTCCTGGCATGGGCGATGTAACATCACTATCTTTGGTTGCTTTGGGGCGTTTGGAGCCTTTAGACGCACGTTTGGCATCAATTTGACCATCGGCTGTTGGAACAACTTCGGTAAGCGTCTCAACAAAGACTTCTTCCAATATATTATCAACTTTGACAAAGAATGGGCGAATTTCTTCGCTTTTATGCCCAGAACCATCAATTTTTATATGGTATTCCTCACCATGAATGGTGATGTTGAATTCGGTTGGTGCCAAGCTCGGCATGGCAGTATGGTGCTCAGCAGTTTCGGCAGGTGCTTCCAGTGGTTCAGGTTTGAACTCGCCTGATTCGCGCTCGGCAAAGAATTCCAACGCAATGGCTGGGAACATGGCGTATGAAAGCACATCCTCAACTGATTTGGCTTTATCACCAATTTCACGGGTTAATGCATCCAACTCATCGGGAATAAGATCAGCAGGGCGTACGGTAATGGGCTCTTCATCACCGAGTGCAAGTTTGCGTACATCGGGGTTGATTTCACCCAAGGCTTTGCCRTACATRCCTTTYAARTAACCYTTGGTTTCRTTGGTRATAACTTTGTATTTTTTACCAGATATGACATTTAATACTGCCTGCGTACCAACAATTTGGCTGGTAGGCGTAACCAAAGATGGATAACCAAAATCCTTACGAACACGTGGGATTTCTTCCAATACTTGATCCATTTTATCCAAGGCATCTTGCTCTTTGAGCTGATGAGCCAGATTAGAAATCATGCCGCCAGGGATTTGGTTGATAAATACGCGCGTATCAACGCCTGTTACATCAGATTCAAAACGTGCATATTTTTTGCGAACTTCACGGAAATATGCTGCAACATCCTGCAATGCTTCCAGATTTAGACCTGTGTCAAACTCTGTTTCAGCAAAAGCCGCAACCATSGAYTCTGTAGCAGGGTGAGATGTACCACCTGCCAAAGGAGAGATRGCTGTATCAATAATATCGCAGCCCGCATGCACAGCTTCCCATTGTACCATTTCAGATACACCCGATGTGGAATGGCAATGTAGATGCAATGGGATATCAATGGATTTTTTAAGCTCAGTAATTAATTTACGTGTAGCTGTTGGCGTTAATAGACCCGCCATATCTTTGATTGCCAAGGTATCACAACCCAGATCTTCAAAACCTTTGGCAAGATCAATGAAATATTCCAAGGTATGTACTGGGCTGGTGGTGTAACAAATTGTTCCCTCTGCCACTTTACCATTGGCTTTGACCTGAGCAATGGCCACACGCACATTGCGTAAATCATTCATCGCATCAAAGGTACGGAAGACATCCACACCATTGGCAACTGCTACATCGACAAACTTTTTCACCACATCATCGGCATAATGACGATAGCCCAATAAATTTTGCCCTCGCAACAACATTTGCAAAGGTGTTTTGGGCATGGCTTTTTTCAG
>NVTQ01000054.1 GCA_002401635.1 Pseudomonadota bacterium | reverse complement strand
AACAGGGTAATTGCCTGAAAAGCATGCATCACAATGACTCTCTTGCGGTTTTCCTATCGCACGGTACATGCCTTCAAAGGATACGAATGCCAATGAATCGGCATTAATGGCCTTACACATTTCATCCAAGCTCATCTTGTTTGCCATCAATTCTTCGGCATTGGGTGTATCGACACCATAAAAACATGAGTGTTTGGTCGGTGGGCTAGAAATACGCATGTGTACTTCTTTGGCTCCCGCAGCACGTACCATTTCGACAATTTTTCGGCTGGTTGTGCCGCGTACAATCGAATCATCGACCAATACGACACGCTTGCCTTTAATCATATGACGGTTGGCATTGAGCTTTAGTTTCACACCAAAGTTGCGAATGGATTGTTTAGGCTCAATAAAGGTTCGACCAATATAATGATTGCGAATCAAACCAAGCTGAAAAGTAATGCCTGTTGCTTCGGCATAACCCATGGCAGGCGGCACACCAGAATCGGGAACTGGGATAATGAGGTCGGCTTCAATAGGTGATTCTTTACCCAGTTCAACACCTATTTTGTAGCGAGCATCGTAAACATTTATGCCTTCTAACGTGGAATCAGGGCGGGCAAAATAAACATATTCAAAGACACAGAATTTAGGGTCTGTTGAGTCGAAAGGAAACAGGCTGGTAACGTCACCATTTTCAATCACAACCATTTCACCAGCTTTTACATCGCGCACATATTCAGCACCAACCAAATCAAATGCACATGTTTCGGATGCTAAAACCCATGAGTTGCCAAGTTTGCCCAAGACCAATGGTCGAATGCCATTACGATCGCGCACACCGACCAAACGTTCCTCAACCAATACCAGTAGTGAAAAACCGCCTGTTAAACGGTTAACCGCTTCAGCCACACGGTCTTGCATGCGTGATTGTTTACTTTTGGCAACCAAATGAATCAATACTTCTGTATCAGAAGTCGATTGAAAAATGGAGCCATCTTGTTCGAGTTCTTTGCGCAATTCTGGTGCGTTTACGATGTTGCCATTGTGGCACATAGCGATGCCACCATGGGCATATTCAAAGGAGAATGGTTGGCAGTTGCGTAAACCCGACTCGCCCGATGTTGAATAACGCACATGACCAATAGCGGCTGTGCCTTGTAGTTGTTTAATATCAGATTTCTGAAACACATCGGCGACCAAACCCATGCCTCTATGGCTGTTAAAGCTATGACCATCGGTGGTGACAATGCCTGCCGACTCTTGACCGCGATGTTGCTGTGCATACAAACCCAAATAAGTTTGGTTTGCAGCTTCTGGATGATCTGAAATGCCGAATACCCCGCATTCGTCACGGAAGTGGTCGTCGTCAGGGAAAGCATGCATGGTTGGCCTCATTGGAGCTGTTGTTGGATAATAGATTTTAGGGCTTCTTTATCCCCAATTGGTATATCTTTGAGTATGGTTTTGACGGTTGTATTTTGATGTTTTGGTGCCGCAATGGCGGCTTTTCCCTGTCGTGAAAATGGGTAACCTTCAGGGATAGCTTGACCTAATAAATCAGAAGCTTGAATGGCATAAGGTGTTAATAGACTCTTTTTAGCCCATGCTTGGTCGGGTTTGGTATAGGATGTGTAAATAAGGAATGATAAGGCGATGAGTAATACGCCACGCGCAATGCCAAAAAACATGCCCAGTGTGCGATCGGTTGCAGTTAGGTCTGCCATATCGACGAGCTTGCGAATCAGTGCGCCGACAAGTCCAACAACAATCATAATGACAATAAAGATCATGATGAAACCAGCAATGTCTGATGTTGTGCTATTGGGAATCCATTGCCCTAGAAAATCACCTGCAACACCAGATGTGCGGCTGGCAATCAGGAATGCCGCAACCAAGCCGATAAGAGAGATGATTTCACGAACAAAACCCCGCCACAGTGACAGCACCATAGAGAGCCCAACAATAGCGATTAAGATATAATCAAAATAGTTCACATAAGCCGCCTGTGTTGGTAAATAACAGTATTACGCAGTGTTGAGAGCAAGTGCTTGAATGCATACAAAACCTTTTCATACCCCTTTAACATGATGGAAAATACATGCATGTCAGTGTAAAGCCATTTGTGCTGCGCCAGATAGATGTTTGACGGGAATAAAATCAGGGGCAGTCGCGGTGTCGCGAAGCGTAGCAGCAAGATTGGCTTCCTGCACTCTTGTATGATTTTCATGCGGCATGAGCATTTGTGTAAAACCTAAATTGGCAGCTTCTTTGGTGCGGTTTTCGGGGTTGCCAACGGGTCGGATTTCACCTGTTAAACCAACCTCACCAAACACTGCCATATTGTATGGTAAAGGTTTTTCCTGATAGGCAGAAAGAATTGCCAATAGCACAGCAAGGTCTGCCGCAGGCTCGGAAATCTTTGCACCACCTGCAACATTGACGTACACATCATGCCCTGAGAGGGGAATACCAATGCGCCGTTCCAGCACCGCAGTCAGCATGGCAATGCGATTAACATCCAATCCAACCGATGAGCGTTTGGGGGTGGCATAGACAGTTGGCGCAACCAAGGCTTGCACTTCAACAAGCAAAGGGCGTGTGCCTTCCATGCATGCCAACACCACAGAGCCAGGCGTATCGACAGCGCGTTCGGATAAAAACAGACGTGAAGCATCACGGATGCCGATTAATCCAGCATCTGACATTTCGAATACGCCAATTTCACCCGCAGGTCCAAAGCGGTTTTTAACGGCGCGTAAAATACGATGGGCATGACCACGATCACCTTCAAAATAAAGTACGGCATCAACCATATGTTCCAAGACGCGAGGCCCTGCCAAAGCACCATCTTTGGTAACATGCCCAACCAAGATAAGCGCATGACCTTGCTTTTTACAGTCTTGGATGAGGGCGGATGCGCAATCACGCACTTGTGAAACCGTGCCAGGTGCACTGCTTAAAAGATTGCTAACGGTGGTTTGGATGGAATCAACAATTACGGCAATGGGTTTAAGCTTAGTAATGGTCGCAAGCATGGATTCGAGTTCACATGCCGAGACCAACTGTAGTTTGGGGTGCAATGCCTTAATGCGTTCGCCGCGCAAGCGCACTTGTTGGGTGGATTCTTCGCCCGTGATATAAAGCACCGTACCTTGGGCTGATAGCTTGGCTGCGGCTTGCAATAAAATGGTCGACTTGCCAATGCCAGGGTCGCCACCGATTAAAATAGCTGAACCAGGCACGATGCCGCCGCCTAAAACACGATCCAATTCTTCAATGTCGGTGGAGCGGCGAGGGTTTTCTTGTGTGGAAATATCTGTAATGGATATAGTGTTGAGTGCTCGGCCTTTTTTGCCAATACGCGGGTTATTTTCAATCACCTGCTCGCTGATACAGTTCCAATCATTGCAGTCAGGGCATTGCCCTGCCCATTTGCGATGTTCAGCAGCGCAGCTTTGACACACGAATAATGATTTAGCCATGGGCGTAAGCTAGCAGAGGCGAGGTTGATTTGTCATGGTGTTGTCGTGTGGGTAAAATCGATGTTTTGCGCTTGTTTGTATTGTTCGTTGGCAGTGTTGCAATCAGGAAGCGCCCAATCGATGGCTTTTTNACCATGCTGTTTTAAATATGTATTGGCGCGGGAAAAGTAATGACCACCGAAAAACCCCCTATGTGCAGATAAAGGTGAGGGGTGTGGCGCGGTGATAATAAGGTGTTTGTTGCTATCGATATTGCTACCTTTTTTGATGGCATTATTACCCCATAATATAAAAACGGTGTGYTCGGTGTTTTGATTGAGCTGTGTGATGATGGCATCCGTGAAACGCTCCCAACCCTTGTTTTGATGCGAGCCAGCATGCCCCTGCTCGACACTTAAGACGCTGTTGAGTAGCAAAATCCCTTGTTGTGCCCAGTGAATTAGGCAGCCATGTTTGGCCAGTGGAATATTCAAATCAGCTTGTAATTCTTTGTAAATATTCACTAAAGATGGCGGTATTTTGATATGGGGCGGTACAGAGAAACACAAGCCGTGCGCCTGATTTTCGCCGTGGTATGGGTCTTGACCAAGAATAACAACGTTTACCTGCTTAAAAGGGGTGGTATTGAGTGCTGAAAAACATTGATTGGCAGGCGGGTAAATATTTTTCTGATTTTGCTGTTCAGATTGTAGGAAGGAGCGCAATGTTATCATATAGTCTTGTGAGAATTCGTGAAGCAATTGTTGTTTCCATGAAGGCTCTATGTTGATGCGTGTATTCATATCAAAGACCTCCAATTTTAGCGAAGTGTGGTGATGTGCATATATAAAGTCTAGGGTATTTAGAAGGGCGGCGGTGTTTGAGATACTGATTTTTCAATGTGAATATTGGAGATATTTTGCAGGCAAAGCACGATGAGGGTATGCTGCGCCGCCTTTTGGTGGTTGTTTGATTTAAAACTAGTAAAAGGTAATGATTTTGGAGGCTTTCGCAATGATAGCGCGTACATACTGTGGTGATTTTCGTAATACACATCTTAGGCAACAGGTTCGACTCAATGGTTGGGTTGAAACCAACCGTGATCATGGCGGGGTCATCTTTTTGGATGTGCGTGACCGCTCTGGCATTGTGCAGGTGGTTGCTCACCCAGACACCCCTGAAATGCATGCTTTGGCGCATTCCATGCGTCAGCAGAATGTGATTGAAGTGATTGGTGAAGTGATTCCACGCGATGTTGATGCTGTGAATCCAAAGCTTCCAACAGGTGAAATTGAAATTAAGATTTCGAGTCTTGTATTGTTAAATAAGGCTGAAACACCGCCATTTGCCATTGATGATGATTGCAATGCTGGCGAGCAACACCGCCTTGAGTATCGCTATTTGGACTTGCGCCGTCCAGTCATGCAAAAGAATTTGATGCTGCGTCATAAAGTGACCCATGCCGCACGAAACTATTTGGATAGCCAAGATTTCTTGGATGTGGAAACACCGATTCTCAATAAATCCACACCTGAAGGCGCACGTGATTATTTGGTGCCTTCACGGGTATATCCAGGCTCATTTTATGCCTTGCCACAAAGCCCGCAGTTATTTAAACAATTGTTGATGGTGGCAGGTGTGGATCGTTATTATCAAATTGCCCGTTGTTTCCGCGATGAAGATTTGCGTGCTGATCGTCAACCTGAATTTACGCAGGTCGATTTGGAAATGTCGTTTGTGGATCAAGATGATGTCATGGCTGTGGCTGAAGGTTTGATTTCTTCGATGTTTGAAGCGGGTATGGGCAAAGCTGCTGATGCACCGTTTCCACGTATGACTTATGCCGAAGCCATGGATAAATATGGTCTGGATCGCCCAGATGTGCGCTTTGGACTGGAACATATTGATGTGACCGACTTGATGAAATCGGTGGACTTCAAAGTCTTCAGTGGCCCTGCCAATAACGGCGGTTTGGTGAAAGTGATTCGTGTGCCAAATGGTTGTGCGCAATTGAGCCGGAAGAAAATTGATAATTACACCAAATTCGTATCCATCTATGGTGCCAAAGGTTTGGCGTACATTAAGGTCAATGATAAGGATGACATTCCAGCAGGTTTGCAGTCGCCGATTGTGAAGAATTTATCGGAAGATGTATTGCAGGCTTTGCTTGAGCGTTGTGGTGCCGAAAATGGTGATTTGTTATTCTTCGGTGCAGATACAAAAGATGTGGTCAATAATGCTTTGGGTTATTTGCGCGTGGAGTTGGGTAAAGATTTGGGTTTGTTTGATGCCAAATCGAATCAATTTGTCTGGGTGGTAGATTTCCCTATGTTTGAATGGGATGCTGAGAACAAACGCCCGCAAGCTTTGCATCATCCCTTTACGGCTCCTTACCCAGAAGATTTGCATAAGCTTGAAACAGCGCCGCTTGAGATGCGTTCACAAGCTTACGATTTGGTTTGGAACGGTACGGAAATTGGTGGTGGTTCTATTCGTATTCATGATAGCGAAGTACAATCGCGTGTATTAAAGGCTCTCAATATTTCTGATGAAGAAGCCAATGATAAATTTGGTTTTTTATTGAATGCTTTGAAATATGGCGCACCTCCGCATGGTGGTTTGGCATTTGGTTTGGATCGGGTGATAAGTTTGATGGTCAATGCAGAATCGATTCGTGATGTCATTGCCTTTCCAAAGACGCAGCGTGCGGCAGATCCGATGGCATCTTCTCCATCCGAAGTGGGTGATTTGCAGTGGAAAGAGCTTGGTTTACGCAAACGCCGTACAGTGGCAGAAGCAACATCTGATTGACAGTGTTTAACATGAGGGTAATGCTTAAGCTATGATGAAGCGTATATGGATATTTGCATGCCTTTTTGTATTGGTCGCTTGTGTGGTAAAACCACCCGTGCAGGAGATGGCGGAAGCGCGCTCAGCGGTGAAAGCAGCGCAGGCGGTGAGTGGTTCGCAGTCTGAGTCTGTGGCTTATTTAAGGGGTGCAGAGGAAGCTTTAAAACAAGCTTCGGATGCCATTGAGCAGAAAAAATATTCGCGGGCGCGCTTAAAAGCGCAAGAAGCCAAGAGAAAAGCACAAAAAGCCGCGAAAATATCACAAAAAGACCATTGATGACGTATGCTTGCCATGTTTCTTATACAGCGTGCATGCGCTAAGATATAGCAGTGCAGCATCCTGATCGTTTAAAGTTTTAAGAAAAACTGTAAAAAGAGGCTTCTTATGGCATTCGAAAACATAACACTTCCTGAATCAGGCGAAAAAATAACCATGGGTGATGATGGCACATTGAATGTGCCCAATGAGCCTATTGTAGCCTTCATTGAAGGTGACGGTATTGGGCCTGATATTTGGAGCGCAACCCAGAAGGTGTTGGGTACAGCTATTGAGAAAGCCTACGGCGGCGAACGCAAGCTGGCTTGGATGGAAGTTTTTGCAGGTGAAAAAGCATGGAATTTATACGGGCAAGGTGATGAGGCGTGGTTGCCTGATGAAACCTTGGCAGCATTCAATGAATATTTAATTGGTTTGAAAGGTCCATTAACCACGCCGATTGGTGAAGGGTTTACTTCGCTTAATGTGGCTTTGCGCCAAAAGTTGGATTTGTATACATGCCTGCGCCCTGTGAAATATTTTAAAGGCACACCTTCACCTGTCAAACGTCCGCAAGATGTCGATATGGCCATTTTCCGTGAAAATTCAGAAGATATTTATGCTGGCATCGAATGGCCAGCTGGTTCGGATGATGTAAAAAAAGTCATTAAATTTTTACAAGATGAAATGGGCGTGACCAAAATCCGTTTTCCTGAATCATCTGGTATTGGAATCAAACCTGTTTCCAGTGAAGGTACGAAACGTTTGGTACGTGCCGCTATTCAATATGCTATCGAGAACGAGCAGAAATCAGTCACCTTGGTTCACAAAGGCAATATTATGAAGTACACCGAAGGGGGCTTCCGCAACTGGGGTTATGAGGTTGCCAAGGAAGAGTTCGGTGCGGTGGAAATCGGTGATGGTCCTTGGTGTGAATTGCCCAATGGTATTGTGATTAAAGATTGTATTGCGGATATTGCTCTGCAACAGGTGTTAACGCGCGCCAAAGAATTTGATGTGATTGCGACATTAAATCTTAATGGTGACTATTTATCTGATGCATTGGCAGCACAAGTGGGTGGCATTGGTATTGCACCTGGTGCGAATATTAATTACGACACAGGGCATGCTATTTTTGAAGCAACGCATGGCACAGCCCCCAAATATGCTGGTAAAAATATGGTGAATCCGTCATCCATGATGCTTTCAGGTGCGATGATGTTGCGTTATATGGGCTGGGATGAGGCGGCTGGTTTGGTGGAAAAAGGCATTATGGGAGCCATACAAGCCAAGACTGTGACCTATGATTTTGAGCGTTTGATGGATGATGCTGTGAAATTATCAACATCTGAATTTGGTGGTGCGGTGATTGATCATATGGATGATGCGGCGATTAGTGGCGAAGAAGCAGATCAATATGATGAATTGGCGGCGAAGTTCAAAGAGTTGTTTGAGTCAGGAGCGGATAAAACATCCGAAGTGGCGCATGTTGCTATGGAAAAAGCCCGTGAACAATTGACCCATGCGGGCGCATTTACGGAAGAACAAGGTCAAAAACTGAAAGGGTTTCTTGAACGTGATTTTGGACAAATTGCGACAAATGTTCGTAATGAAGCCAAAATTAAATTAAATCCAGCGCGTTTGGGTCATGGTGCCTTGGCATCGATTTCATCATTGTTGCAGGCAGCAGGTAGCGCATTATCTGGGGCAGCTGTTAAAACTGGAGCATCGTTGTCTTGTCGTTCGGGTGAGATTACCAGTGCAGGAACCCTGACATGTAAAGATTGTGGGCACTCCATGCATTTTAAAAAGACGGGCCGCATTCCACCATGTCCGAAGTGCCATAAGACTGACTTTACCAAAGGTTATTAATACTGGCAGTAATTTTGCTTGTATGTAGGCATGTTTTTCACATGCATTAAAACACGGGTTTTGGTTATCATTTTGTTTATGGTGCTTGTATCTGTTGTTGGTTTTGGGCAACTCTCTATATTAAGGGATAATCAGCATTATTTGGTGATGTTTTGTTTTATGCTGAATATTGTGTTGGCATCTTTGTTGGCAATGCTCTTGTTTAAACGAATTCTTTACCCCATTCGGCAGCTAATGCGTATGACAGGTGACTTTAAAGATGGTGTGCTGAATGAGCGCCTTGTGTTTCATGAAAAAGATGAGCTTGGCGTTCTTGGTTGCCGCTTTATTGAAATGGCGGAAAATGTTGAGGCACTTAATAAGAATCTGTTGGAACGTGATGCATTGAACCATACCTACGCTTCTGCGGTTGCTATCTTGTCAGCGTCCAATGATCGAGAAATGGCACTTTCCGAAGTATTGGCATTGATTAGCATGCACCTTCCAGTATTTGCAGGGGCAGTGTGTCTGTACTCGGCAGAAAAGAATCAAATTTCTTTAACAGCAGTGCATGGCATGAATGATGATGCGGTTGCGCAAAAAATATTTTTAACGCATGTGTCAGAAGAATTAGAATCATTGGCTTATATGATCGGTTTGAAACATTTGTCAGATGTTGAAGTTTTATTGGAAGGGGAAACATCTACCATGCAACCTAAGTATGCAATGATGTTTCCTATGTTATATAGGCAGGAGAAACTAGGGGCTTTGGTGTTGGCTTTGGATGAGGAAGCTAGCCATGCGCAATTGGATTTTTTGCAAAAAATAGCAGGTGATATGGCAATCGCAATGAATGATATTTCACGCTATGAGCAGTTGGAGATGCTGAATGGTGAGCTTGAAAAACATCGAGAACAGTTGCAGCAAGAAAGAGATAATGCCGTAGAAGATTCAATTACTGATGGTTTGACCCGTATTTATAATCGCGGATATTTTGATTTAAGTCGCAAAGGTTTTATTCAGCATGCACGAAGAAATTATGAACCCCTATCGCTGTTGTTGATTGATATTGATTATTTTAAAGCAGTCAATGATACCTATGGTCATCCATGTGGTGATGTAGTGTTGGTTCGCATTGCGCAAGTGATAAAGAAAAGCCTGCGAGAAACGGATTTTGTAGCACGTTATGGCGGCGAAGAGTTTGTTTGTGTTTTGCCGCATGCCAACGTCTTGCAAGCTCAGCAAGCGGCTGAAAAATTAAGGCTTGCGATTGCTTCGGAATATTTTAAAGAAATGAACGGTAAGTCAGTGACCATTAGCATTGGCTTGAGTGCATTAAGAGATGATGATAAAGAGCTTCAGTCGATGGTAGAGCGAGCTGATAAAGCTTTATACCACGCGAAAGAAACGGGTCGCAACCGTATTGTGTGTGATGCAGAGCTGGATAAGATTTAGTCGTTTTTAACAGGCTAAATGCCTCCGCCATCATTCACGCGATCCCCAGAAAACACAGCGGTGGTTAAATATTTTTCACCACCATCAGGAAATATAGCAACGATTTCACCTGCTTTTCCTTCTTTAGCCAAGGCTTCGCCAACTTTTAAAGCCGCAGCCAAAGCGCAACCACAGGATTGCCCACATAGAATGCCTTCTTCAGTGGCAAGGCGCTGTGTAAAATCATAAGCATCATCGGTGCTAATGCCAATTTTTTCATCGTGGACAGAAGCATCATAAATGCCTGGAACAATGCTTGATTCGATGTGTTTAAGCCCTTCAATACCATGAAAAGGCGAATCAGGTTCGGCGGCAATAATTTGAATGTTCGGATTGCTTCGTTTTAGGAATCTTCCTGTGCCTACCAAGGTGCCCGATGTGCCGAGTGATGCAATAAAGTGGGTTATTTTGCCATCGCTATCGCGCCAAATCTCAGGGCCTGTGCTTTCCTCGTGTGCCAATGGGTTGGCAGGATTGTTGTATTGGTCTGGCTTAAAGTAACGTCCACGATCATCCTCATAAATACGGCGGGCTTCTATAATGGCACCATCTGATCCTTCCAAAGGATCGGAAAAAATTAAATCAGCACCATAAGCACGGCAAATGCGTTTGCGCTCATCCGAAACATTGCCAGGCATGACCAAACGAACCTTGTATTGCAAGGCAGCACCAATCATCGCCAATGCAATACCTGTGTTGCCCGATGTTGAGTCTAAAATGGTTTTATCGTGGGTTAGTAAACCGCTGGCAATACCATCCTGAATCATACGCAAGGCAGGGCGATCCTTCACAGAGCCTCCAGGGTTAAAGCGTTCTAACTTGGCGTAGATATGAATATTATCTGGGAGGTGTTTAGGTATGTTTTTTAGCTCCACCATGGGGGTGTTACCAATTAAATCGAGAATGCTTGCCAAGGGGAACGTCCTTTTATCTTGTAATATGGGTAACTATTCAGTTCACCACTGATTTATCCGATGATTGCGTTGAAAAATACTCACTTACAGCAGTAAGCTGCGCTTTTTCGCCTTATCCTCGGACAAATCAGCGGCAATCTGAACAGTCACGGAGTATTTTTAAACATGCTGAATAGTTTAATATGGCGCATATTGGTGGATTTAGGTGCGGCTGCCAAGTTGTTGGGCAATCGTATGGGCGGTGGCATCGTATGAAAATGCCCATGTAGCATCTTTTTGCATAAGAAAATCACGCAGTATTTGGGCTGATATACCTGCTTCGCGAAGATTTTTTAAGGTGGTGGATTGATTGCGTTTGGCGAGGCGTTTGCCTTGTATATCAAGGATTAAACGATGATGTTGGTAGGTGGGTGAAGGAAGTTTTAACAGCGCCTGTAGCAAACGATGAATGCCTGTACTGCTGCGTAAATCTTCGCCGCGAATGACATGGGTGATGCCTTGCAGGGCATCATCTACAACCACGGCAAGGTGATAGCTGATGCCAATATCTTTGCGGGCGATAACCATATCGCCCAGCGTTTCTGGTTGAATTTCATGTTGGGTGCCTAGCTCATCCAGCCAATATATGGGTTTATGCAATGCTTCCGAAGCTTTTTTTACATTCAAGCGCCATGCAAAGGCTTCATTCTGCATGCGTTGCTGCTGTTTTGTGGCTGGAATATCGCGGCAAATGCCAGGGTATGCGTCGTGCATATCCTCTTCGTGTGGGGCAATGCCCATGTTTTTTATTTCTTGTTGAATATGTTTGCGTGTGCAGAAACAGGGGTAAATAAGCCCGCGCTCTTGAAGTTGTGCAAGTGCATCTTGATAACATGGCAGATGTTCACTCTGTTGCCGAACTTCACCATGCCAGTCAATGCCCAACCATTGCAAATCCTCGATCATGGATTGGCTATATTCAGGGCGGCAACGGGTGAAATCAATGTCTTCAATACGCAGTAATAAGTCTGCATGCTGGGACAAAGCCCATTGCTGGCATTGTAATGCAGCAAAAGCATTGCCGACATGCATCAACCCTGTCGGACTAGGGGCAAAGCGTGTGCGTTTGATGGGCTTAGGCAACTTAGTTACGGCTAGTTTTCTTTTGTAAATTTACCATGCTGTTATCGGTTGTGGGCGGAAGGATAAGGGTTTGTCCTTCTTGAATGCGTTCAGGACGCAACAACATGGCAATCTCATCGCCCGTTTGTAAGCGCAAATCATCATCAGGAATCAATGTTAGACCATCGCGGTGAACGGCAAGTGGCTGAATGCCATGCGGGATACGAGCATCACCCATGCGGCAGCCATTAAGCATGGAATCTTCTTCAATGCGCTGGCTCTCATGCACCAAGCGTTTGCGAAAAGCCTGATCTTGCCAATAGGTTGCCGTGTATGGTTTGGCAAACAAACGTTTGGCTTGCAGGCGGTGAATCAGGCGCTGATGTTTGTCTTCGCTATCTTCTTGCAAGGCGACATAGACTTCTGGCACATGAAACTGATCTTTTGCCAATGATGCGATGAGTAAATTGTGATCGGATGAACCCGTCATGACCAATACCGCACTAACTTCTTCAGCATGTACAATTTCCAAGTATAATGGATCAAGCGCATTGCCACGAACGGCTGTAAAACCTGCATGTTTGAGATGGCTTACGACTTCACCATTCAAGTCTAAAAAACGAACTTCACGGTCGCTACACAAAGCCCTGCCAAGTTCAGCGCCCATTTGCCCGCCACCAATAATCAAAATGGTGCGGTCGCTACCACCATCAACCTTTAACCACTGACTTAAAGGTCTCGCAATAAAACCATAAACAAAAACTGAAATGATGATGATGATAAAGACCAGTGCGACCAATAGATCGGTTTGTTGGTAACCTGCTTCGTGTAATACCAACGCAAACAATGATGTGATAGCAGCCACAACCACACCGCGTGGAGCCATCATGGCAAGGAAGTTGATTTGTGCGGGTGTTAATTTGGAACCATAACCTGAACCCCAAGCCGATAAAGGTCTGGCAATAAGCGCGAGCAAGAAGAAAATAGCACAGCCCTGCCATAGGTAATTGCTTAAAAGCGAAAGGTCGAGGTTGGCAGCCAATAATACAAACAATACGGATATGATTAGAATCGACAAACTGCCTTTGAAATGGCGAAGACGTTGGAAATCTGGAATTTTCATGCGTTGTAAGGTTGTGCCAGCCATCAGTACAGCCATAAGCCCTGCTTGTTCACTAAGGCTATTGGCAAGTAGATAGATGCCCCATGAGCATGCCAGCGTAAAAATAGTTCGCATTTCAAGGTTGTGTGAAATATTAAAATGCAGTGCTCTTGCAATAATCCAGCCGCCTGAAATGCCTATGAATGCGCCCACACCCAGCTTGATGAGAATATCTTGAAAAGTTGTCCAAGCATTGGCATCTGGCAACAAGGTGAGTTGCAACATAACAATGGCAAGAATTGCGCCGACAGCATCCACAAGCATGGCTTCACTACTAAGAATATGACTAATTTCACGATCCAATCGCACTTGACGAATAATGGGGGTAATCACTGTGGGGCCACCAATGGAAATGATTGCGCCAAACAACAATGATAACGACCAGCTCAAACCTGTTAAATAATGTGCCGCAATACCGCCAACAGACATGGTGAGAATAGGTCCGAGTATGACCAGCCTGCCGACAACAGTGCGGTGCTCTTTGAGGGCTTTTAGGTTAAGATTCATGCCGCCTTCAAATAGAATAATGGCAAGACCAAGCTCGACGAGCGTGTGAAGGGCTGGTTCAATGCTTTCGGTTTGTAATAAATGTAGCCCGAAAGGTCCCAAACCCATACCTGCTAGGAGCCAAAGAAAGATCGGTGGTAGTCGCATACGTTCAGATGCTAATTGCGCTGATACGGCAATGAGTACAGCAATAACAAAGACTGCGGTTGGGTCGTTATAACTACTCATAGTTTGGTGGTGCTCCTAGATAACAATGATGCAAGCTTGTCAGTTTGATGGGGTGGGGGCAAGCTGTGATTAGGCGTTGACAGAAGTAGAATCATCGTTATGGTTCGCCGCTCATTTTTGACTGTTCCGTGCAGTTAAGTACGGTGACAAGGGGTAACAACAGTGGCTAATCATGTATCATCATTGAAGCGTGCGCGTCAGGATATTAAAAAGCGTGCATTAAATCGTACGCAACGTTCGACTATGCGTACAGCAGTGAAAAAATTAGAAGTAGCAATTGAAGCAGGCGATAAAGATGCGGCAAACGTAGCATTGAAATCAGCAGTGTCTTTGATTGACCGTGCTGGTGGCAAGCGTTTGATTCATGCTCGTCAGGCATCACGTCGTGTATCTCGTTTGAATGCACATGTGAAGGCAATGGCTTAAGCTTAAAAAAACGTATAGCTTTAAAGGCTCGTCTAACGTGAGGTTAGGCGAGCCTTTTCTTTTTTTATGAATGTGTTTGTTTGGCTATGTGCTTCTGTCAACGCAAAGTAGAAATGTCCTCTTTTCCCCAAAATAGAACTGTCCGCTTTTTAGTGCTTGAGCCAATGGCATTTCTTCTCCATGGGTGATCA
>NVTQ01000053.1 GCA_002401635.1 Pseudomonadota bacterium | reverse complement strand
GCGAGATTTCGGAAAGCGCCTCAGCTGGTTTCCATAAGAGATCTGCCAGAGAAGCGTCTTGGCGGATGACATCGTTCACGCGGCCGCGCAGTCGAATGGTCTCTATGGGTGGCAATTCTGACTTAGGAATCCAAGCGGGTCCTACACAACCAAAGGTGGCCAAGTTTTTTGCACGCAGCCACGGCCATCCGCGATCCCGATCCAAACTCTGTTGCTTGCGCGCAGTGATGTCATTGCCCAAGGTGTAAGCGACCCGTAGGGCGCATGCCAGATAAAATACGCATAGGTTTGGCATGCTCGATATTTTTTGTTTCAGTATTCACAACTTCCCCTCAATCATTAAAGAGCTGCATCATGGCAGCACAAACAGCCCTTGAAAAGAAGCGATTGACGAACGCATCACTGCCCCTACAATGCGCGCCAACGCACAAGGCGCTTTAGCTCAGTTGGTTAGAGCACCGGAATCATAATCCGGGTGTCCGGGGTTCGAGTCCCTGAAGCGCCACCATATATAAGCCCTGCTAGCGCAGGGCTTTTTTCGCGCTATAACTTTAATCGTAGAGTTATCTAGTTTGACGATTGCCGAAGTGGTGGAATTGGTAGACACGCTACCTTGAGGGGGTAGTGGAGAGATCCGTGCTGGTTCGAGTCCAGTCTTCGGTACCATTTACTAAAATTAGAAAGTCCTCAAAGAGCCTGTAAACCTTTCGTTTGCGGGCTTTTTTCTTTTTAGTTTGGATATTTATGCTGTTTTAAGAAGTGCTTTTTAGCCTTAATTATCGACAGCTTTATCACCCTCGCTTTTAGGCGTTGGTTTTTTCACAGGTGTTTTTCTTGTTGTGGTCTTTTTAGCTGTGGGTTTGCGCGGGGCGCGGCGTGCGGCGGCTTTTGGTGTAACTTTTTCAGTCAATGGTTTATCGCTTGGCCAATCACTCATAGGGAAAGGTTTATCTTCTGTGTTGAAGGTGAGGTAGCTGAATACTTGATAGGCATACGTTGAGATCTGTGCGCCAAAAGATAAGACTTTTTCATTTTTATTGCCCGTAATAAGTAGTGATAAGAATTGGTATAATACGACCACTGCGAGCACGACCTCTGCGGCTGAATAGAGCATGGTGAATAAAATCATGAAAAGAAGGCGCTTCCAAACATTGCCATCTGTGAGATTGTTTTTTAGCTCATCTGTATTTTCTTGTTTATCCATAATGCAACTCCTGCCAATCATGAGGTAAAGCCATCATAGTCCCTATAAAACATTTGGCTATCATCTATTTTAACCTAGCTGCATTTTGGCTAAAAGGTGTATTGTAAAAGTTTGTAAACCTAATGTTTGTAAGCTTTTTATTTCCTTGTTGTTTGTTATTGTCTTATAGTGCCCGCATGAAACAACCTTACCAATTTTATGCTGTTGTCCTTCCAGGGCTGGAGCCACTCGCAACAAAAGAACTTACATCACTTTCAGCCCATGATATTCGCAGTGAGCAGGGTGGTGTTCGCTTTGCTGGCACATTGGATACATTGTATCGTGTGAGTCTAAGAGCGCGTTGTATTACGCGAATTCAGGTGCGTGTTGGTAAGTGTCATGCGATGGCTTTGCCTGAATTACAACATCATGTAGCCAATATGAGTTGGGAGCGTTTTATTCCAAAAGGTGCCAAGGTTTCTGTGCAGGCGAGTGCTGAAAAATCAAAATTGATGCATACAGACAAAATCGCCGAGTGTGTATTGGCTGGTATCCAAGATGCTTTGGGCAAACGTTTGGATAAAGAGGATGGTAGTGAGCAGCATGTTTATGTGCATATTACCAATAACCGTTGTGATATTCGTATTGATGCATCGGGTGAGCGCTTGGATCGACGGGGTTATCGTTTGGCGAGTGCCAAAGCGCCTATGCGTGAAACACTGGCTGCAGGCGTGTTGCAGTGGATGGATTGGAAGGTTGATGAACCTTTGTTGGTACCTATGTGCGGTTCAGGGACGTTGGCGATTGAGGCTGCATTATTGGGGAGGAAAATAGCTTCCAATATGCAACATGCGTTCCCATTTAAAGATTGGGATGTGTTTAAAGAAAAATCTTGGCTACGTGTGTTGGAAAAAACGACTGCGATGGCAAAAGATGCTTTGCCGCTCAAAATAGAAGTATCGGATGTGCATGTTGGGGCACTGGCTGCAAGCAAAGAAAATGCAGAGCGGGCTGGTGTATTGGCTGATTTAAACGTGCAGCAGCAAGATGTATGTAAATTGAAACCAGCAAAAGATGGAGAGGCAGGGCTTATAGTGTGTAATCCTCCCTATGGTTTGCGCATTGAGATGGATGGTGTGAAGTTTTATCGTGAGTTGGGGCATGTATTGCGTGATTCTTTTGTGGGCTGGCGTGTGGCAGTGATGTGCCCTGATTGGAAACATGAAAAAGCCTTGTCACTACCTGTTCGCAAGCGTTTACGCGTGAAACATGGCGGTTTATGGCTGGATGTATTGGATGTATCTAGCAATGATGTGTGGAGCAAGTAAACTCGTTTACATGAAGTTATAAAAACAATTTTAATGCTGGTCTATCTAATTCACTGACCCATAATAAAAAGAATACTTGACTGTTCGATTCATATTCGAATATTGTTCGTTTTGTTGATAAGAGGTGAATATGCAACGACGAGCGAAGCGTGAACTGCGGGAAAAAGAGATTGTTGGAAAAACAATYGAACTTTTATCACAACGTGGGTTTCTGGATCTGCGTATGGCGGATGTTGCAAAAGAAACAAAATATTCAATGGGCACAATCTATTCTCACTTTGAAAGCAAAGAAGATTTATTGGTCGCTTGTGCTTATACATTGGTTTTAGAGCATAAGACCATTTTTCATGCCATTGAGAGCCAATCTATTCCCGCGATTGAGAAAATTATCACTTTGGCCCAATGTAGTTGGGAACTTTCTATGCAACATCCTGATTTAATTGAAATTGATAACCTCTCTTTGATGCCTTCAGTATGGCGTAGAGCTACAGAATACCGAGCTAATTTGCTCGATCATCTACATGTAGAGTTGTCTAACGTCTTACTCAATATAGTGCTAACAGCAATTGAAGATAGCCTTGATGGTTATAAGGAGTTTGGTGAGAGTGAAATCAAGCAGCTAGCGTATCACCTTACCCATGGTATGTGGGGGTTATGTGTTGGTCTTTCTAGTACGGCACAGTCGGGTTACGCTAGTGCACTTTGTCCAGAGAGTGGAGATGAGAATTATGCWCATTTTATGACCAACTACAGCAATTTTCTTAAAGGTTACGGCTGGTTAGAAGAGAATCCTACAGCTGTGTTTGAGCGCTGTAAAACGACAGCTAAAGCATGTATTAAACAAACCACATGGTTTACTGGTGATAAAGAGGGTAATCATCATGATTAAATATATAATAAGAATATTAGCTTTATTGCTTATAGGTCAGGTACTCATTGCCTGTGCTGTTGGACCAAATTTTAAATCCCCAGTAGCGCCTAAAGTTACTAGCTATTCCAACCAATTTGGAGAACAGCTAATAGCTTCTGATACGGAACAGCCTCAACTGCTTGAGAGTGATACAATTCCTGCTGATTGGTGGCAACTATTTAAATCTAAAAAACTAGATTTTTTGGTTAAACGTGGGTTGCTAGCCAGTCCAACCTTGCTTGCTGCTGAAGCTCGGTTGAATGCAAGCCGTGAAATGCTTCGTGCAAATACAGGTTCGATACTTTTTCCTACTGTAGATGCGAATATAGGAAGCACTAGACAGAAGGTATCTGGTGCCACATTTGGTGGTAAAAGTATTCTTTTCAGTCTACAGAATGCATCACTGGATGTTAGTTATAATCTTGACCCTGCTGGTGGCGGAAGACGTTTTTTAGAATATGGTTATGCGCAAGTTGAATATGAAGTGTTTCAACTACATGCCGCCCGCACTACGCTAGTGGTAAATATTGTTATAGCAGCAATCAACGAAGCGTCATTGCGAGAACAAATTATTGCTTTGAAAGAGATCATTGATGCACAGCAGCAGCAGTTAAATTTGAGTGAAAAGAAATTTGATATTGGTGTCATTGCAAAAAAAGAAGTGTTAAGCCAGCGGGCATCATTGGCACAGGTACGTACACAACTACCCACGTTGCAGCAGTCTTTAATACAAACACGTCATCAGTTGGCAATGTTAACAGGTGGTTTACCTGGCAAAGCCCAGCTACCTGAATTCAGGTTAAGTGATTTGACACTACCATATCAAATACCGCTAACATTACCTTCGCAACTGATACGCCAGCGTCCTGATGTCAGAGCTTCTGAGGCACTATTGCATCAAGCCAGTGCGCAAATTGGAGTGGCGACCGCCAACCTATACCCCAGCTTTACTTTAACGGGCAGTTATGGAACTGAAGCAACCCGAATTGCAGACCTGTTTAGTGCCGGCACAGCGGTATGGGGGCTTGGGGCAGGTTTATTGCAACCCGTGTTTCATGGCGGGGAACTTCGGGCTAAGAAACGTGCAGCGGTAGCAAGTTATCAACAAGCAGCGGCTGAATACAGGCAGAACGTTTTGATTGCCTTTCAGGATGTTGCAGATGCTTTACTGGCACTAAAAATGGATGCAGAAAAGTTAAAGCTGGAACAGCAGGCTGAGGCTTTGGCAATGGAGACTTATGAACTGGTTGGCAAACAGCATCRACAAGGCGCGGTTAGTTACCTTGATTTGCTTAATGCGCAAAGTCAGTACCAACAGGCACGTATGGGACAGGTTCAAGCTCGTGCCACTCTTTATAGCGATACTGCTGCATTGATGTATGCGCTTGGTGGCGGCTGGTGGAATAATAAAACAAACGTGGATACGAATAAAGTTGAAAAAACTGTTGATAAAGCAGTGATGGAGTCATCATTATGAAAAAAACTATCAGTAAACGCATGATTATTATGCTGCTTGCCGTTGCTGCTGTCTTTGCCTCAATCATTGGTTATCAAGCATTTGTAGCCAATATGATGCAACAGTTTTTAGCTTCTAATGCTAGACCGCCAGCAACAGTCACTGCTATGCAAGTGGAGCGGCAGATGTGGTTGTTGCAGCGTAGTGCTGTGGGCACACTCCGTGCTGTGCAGGGTGTAAATATTCGTGTGGAAGCTGCGGGTGTTGTAAAAGGTATTCATTTTAAATCAGGTGATATTGTCAATAAAGGGAAACTGCTGTTGGAGCTCGATAATGGTGAAGAAAAGGCTCAACTTAAAGCCTTGCAAGCCAGCCGTAAACTGGCTGAAATCAATTACAAACGTGATCGGGAACAGTTAAAGATTCATGCGATTAGTCAGGCACAACTGGATGCATCACGTGCTGAGTTAGACAATCGAAAAGCCCAAGAAACAAAGCAATTAGCGATGATAGCCAAAAAGCAGATACGGGCACCTTTTGCAGGTCAGCTAGGCGTAAGTCGAATCAACCTTGGCCAGTACCTTAATGTAGCAGAACAGATTGTTTCATTGCAAAATACGCGGTCATTGTATGTTGATTTTAATTTGCCGCAAAAATACATTGGTGAAATAGCAGTGGGACAGGTAATCCATGTTTATATGCAGCAAGGTGCAGCTGTGTCGATTGCTGGGAAAATTGCCAGTATGGATGTGATTGTTGATGGTAGTACCCGCAATATATTGATCGAAGGACTAATAGATAATGTCGATGGTAGTTTGATGTCAGGTATGTTTGTGCATGTGAAAATTAATACTGGTGAAGCTCAATCATTGCTAACCGTGCCACAAACTAGTATTAGTTATAATGCCTATGGCACCACTCTTTTTATTGCTAACAAAGAGTCATCAGATCAGCTTGATAAATCACCGATGGACGGAAAAACACAACTTGTAGCTCAGCAGCGTTTTGTTACCACTGGCTCCAAACGAGGCGATCAAGTGGCGATTATCAAAGGTCTTAATGAGGGAGATACGGTGATTACCAGTGGTCAGTTGAAGCTGAAAAATGGTACGCCGTTGATTATTGATAACACGGTATTACCAGCCAATGCGGCAGCCCCTCGTCCGCAGGAACATTAATATGGCTAACTACACCGATATTTTTATTCGTAGACCGGTATTGTCTATTACCATCAGCTTATTGTTGCTGGTTTTAGGTCTTCAGGCGATTATGAATATGACAGTTCGCCAATACCCTGAAACTCAAAATGCCGTGATAACGGTGAGTACCGTTTAT
Organism: Pseudomonadota bacterium; assembly: GCA_002401635.1. Lineage (GTDB taxonomy): Bacteria > Pseudomonadota > Zetaproteobacteria > Mariprofundales > Mariprofundaceae. The sequence goes on along the minus strand of NVTQ01000053.1, from coordinate 8,531 downwards.
TATGGTGCAGATGCAAAAACTATTTCTGGCTTTATTACCCAGCCATTGGAGACAGCGATTGCCCAAGCTGAGGGGATTGATTACCTATCATCCATCAGCGTAAGTGGAGCATCGACAATTAGTGCTACCTTACGTTTGAATCATGATTCGAATAGAGCTTTGACAGATATTAATACCAAAGTGAATGCTGTACTCAATCAATTACCGAAAGAGGCTCAGCAACCTGCACTGACAGTGCAAGTCGGCGAAACAATTGATGCTATGTATATGGGTTTTTTCAGTGATGTGTTGCCTAATAATAATGTGACAGATTATTTATTGCGTGTGGTTAAGCCGCAACTCGATGGGATTGAAGGTGTGCAACGGGCAGAAATTATTGGGGCACGACAATTTGCTTTGCGTGCATGGTTGGATCCTGCGCGTATGGCCGCTTTTGGTATTACAGCCAGTGAAGTGTATGCTGCTATGGCAGCGAATAATTATCTAGCAGCACTGGGCAGTAGCAAAGGGCAAATGGTGAGTGTGGATTTAAATGCAGCTACCAGCTTGCATTCTGTGGATGAGTTTAAGCAGTTAGCTATCAGAGAAAAGAACGGTGCTATTGTACGTTTAGAGGATATAGCCAACGTGGTGTTGGGGGCAGAAAATTATAATTTAACCACAGCCTTTGACGGTGAAAAATCGGTATTTATCGGTATCAAGGTGGCACCCGATGCCAATGTATTGGAAGTGGTTCAGCGAGTGCGTGATGCTTTTCCTGCTATTCAAGCGCAGATGCCGCATGGGTTGACGGGTAAGATTGTTTACGACGGAACCAAATTTATTCAAAGTTCAATTGATGAAGTAACCAAAACATTGCTTGAGGCTTTGTTAATTGTAGCTCTGGTAGTATTTATTTTTCTGGGTAATTGGCGAGCGGTTATTGTTCCTCTGGTTGCCATACCTTTGTCTTTGATTGGTGCATTTTTTATCATGCAAATGCTTGGTTATACGATTAACTTATTAACCCTTCTATCATTGGTTCTGGCCATTGGACTGGTTGTTGATGATGCTATTATCATCGTTGAGAATGTGGATAGGCACATGCATAAGGAAGGGAAAAGTGCTTTTGAAGCTGCCATGCTGGCAGCCCGTGAGTTGGGCGGCCCAATTATTGCCATGACGGTTGTATTGATTGCTGCTTATGTACCTATTGGCTTTCAGGGCGGCCTTACTGGAGCCTTATTCACTGAGTTTGCTTTTACATTAGCTGGAGCAGTCACAATTTCGGCAATTGTGGCATTAACACTGTCACCCATGATGACGACAAAGCTGTTTAAGGCCAAACAGCAGGAAACTACTTGGGTCACATTTATTAACCATCAGTTTAATCGTTTGCACGGTGCATACCAACGCCAGTTAACGTCGACATTGGAAACATGGCCAGTGATGGTGGTTATGGGATTATTAATGCTACTTGGTGTTGTGTATCTATTTTCCACATCCAAGGCTGAGTTGGCACCGCAGGAGGATCAGGGCATCGTGATAGGACAAGTCGTTGGTGCGCCGAATGCGACGGCTCAGCAAATGAGTGTTTATGCTGATCAGGCTTATCAGTTGGCGCGTGACTTGCCCGAGTACGATCAGATGTTCCAACTGACAGGGATACCAACAACCAATCAAGGTATTGGTGGTGTGTTATTTAAACCATGGGCAGATCGCGATAGAAGTGCCGCAGAGTTGCAATTGGAGCTACAGCAGAAGTGGAATAGTATCGCTGGGGCTAGGGTTGCAGCATTTCAGTTTCCTGCTTTACCAGGCTCTGGAGGTCTGCCACTACAGTTTGTTATTAAAACAACCGAGTCTTTTGAGAGCCTGAATGAGATTGTAGGTAAAGTTTTAGCGAAGGCTCAAGCAAGCGGTATGTTTTTCTTTATTGATTCAGATTTGAAGATGGATAAGCCTCAAAGTACGTTGGTTGTGGATCGTGATATGGCAACCAGTATCGGGCTCACACAGCAGGATATCGGGGCTGCGCTTGGTTCAGCTTTGGGTGGTGGTTATGTGAACTACTTCTCTATTGGAGGGCGCTCATACCGTGTGATGCCTCAGGTGGCGCAGGAATTTCGATTAAACCCTGAACAAGTGTTAGATTATTATATTCGCACACCTTCAGGCGCAATGATTCCAGCATCGACGATAGCCTCAATATCATACCAAGTAGTTCCAGAATCATACAACCGTTTTCAACAGCTGAATTCGGCAACGATATCGGGTGTGTATGCGCCTAGCGTCTCGCAGGAGCAAGTGCTTAGCTTTATGCGAAACTCACTGGCTGAGGTTGCACCCAGTGGCTACACCGCCGATTATGCGGGCTCAACCAGACAGTTCACACAGGAATCGGGTGGTTTTGTGTTTATTATGCTGTTTGCCGTGGTGATTGTGTTTTTAGCATTGTCTATTCAATTTAATAGTTTTCGTGACCCAATGATTATTTTGGTATCTGTACCGTTGGCTTTGATTGGCGCGTTGTTGTTTATTAATCTGGGTTTGGCAACGATTAATATTTATACTCAGGTTGGTCTGGTAACTCTGATGGGGTTAATCAGTAAACATGCGATTCTAATGGTACAATTTGCCAATGAATTGCAAATAGCAGGGAAAACGAAGCTGGATGCAATTATTGATGCATCTTCTATTCGCCTGCGTCCAATATTGATGACAACCACTGCGATGGTGCTCGGTGTTGTTCCGCTGGTGCTTGCTAGTGGTGCTGGTGCTGCAGGGCGCTACTCTATGGGCTTGGTGATTTTTACAGGGCTTTCTATTGGTACTTTGTTCACCTTATTTGTTGTGCCAGCGGTTTATATGCTATTGGCCAAGGATCGTTCTGTGGAACAAGCAAGTAGTCAGGAGAAAGAAGCAAGGGTGACTTAGTGCATGCCTTACGTGGAAATTTTGTTGTTTGACAGGAAGTTGTATGTGTTCTCATTGGAAATGGAAAAACTTTGTCTTTGTCTGTTCGTTACTGGGTGTTTATAAAAACAACTTTAAAGCTGGATTATCGGATTCATTGACCCATGTATAACCCAAGGTAAGCAAAAAGCCTTCAAATGCCTGTTGGTCGTGTTTGGGCACTTCGACACCGACCAATACACGACCAAAAGCAGCACCGTGGTTCCGATAATGAAACAGCGAGATATTCCAGCGACCCGCAATGCASGTTAAAAAATCGAGTAGGGCGGCGGGGCGCTCTGGAAACTCAAAACGATACAGTTGTTCATTTTCAACCTCTGTAGATTTTCCTCCAACCATATGCCGCATGTGTAGCTTTGCGACTTCATTATCGATTAAATCAATGACTGGATAATCATGTGCTTCGAGTAATTGTTGAATATCCAAGCGTTCTTCCTCGGATGCCACAGCAATGCCAACAAACACATAGGCTTGTTTGCGACTGGACAGGCGATAATTAAATTCGGTGATAGAGCGATCACCCAATAATTTGCAAAATGTCAAAAAGCTCCCTGCTTTTTCATCAATGGTGACAGCAAACAATGCTTCACGGCGCTCACCCATTTCGGCACGTTCGGCAACATGACGTAAACGATCAAAATTCATATTGGCACCGCTGTTGATGCAGGCAATCACTTGTCCGCGCAGTTCATGTTCACGGACATATTTTTTCATACCAGCGACACCCAAAGCACCCGCAGGCTCTACGATAGAGCGATCTTCATCGTAAATATCTTTAATCGCGGCACAGATTTCATCGGTATCAACAAGGATAATGTCATCGACATAACGCTGCACCAAATCAAAGGTATGTGTGCCAACTTTTTTTACAGCGACACCATCGGCAAAAATACCGACTTGATCCAACGTAATCAGTTTACCCGCTTTGATGGAGTCGTGCATGGCAGCAGAATCGACAGGTTCTACACCGATAATTCGTGTATTGGGGGTAATTTGTTTCAAATATGTGGCAATGCCTGCAATCAGACCGCCGCCACCAATGGGCACAAATATATAATCCAAATCCGAAGGTGCTTGGCGCAATATTTCTGCTGCAATGGTGCCTTGCCCAGCAATGACCAAAGGATCATCGTATGGGTGGATATAAGTCATGCCTGTTTGTTGACATAACTCATTGGCATGCGCACTGGCATCGGAATACGAATCGCCAATAAGAACAACCGTTGCACCATGGGATTCAACAGCTTTCACCTTTATTTCTGGTGTGGTGCGCGGCATCACAATGGTTGCTTTGATGTTTAATTTCTTGGCGGAAAGGGCAACACCTTGCGCATGGTTGCCAGCAGAAGCGCAAATCACACCATTTTGACATTCAACTTCGCTTAAATGAGCGATTTTATTGTATGCACCACGTAATTTAAATGAGAAAACTGGCTGTAAATCTTCTCGTTTTAGTAGTATTTCATTGCTCAAACGCGCAGAAAGCTTGGGCGCAAGCTCTAGCGGTGTTTCTATTGCCACGTCATAGACGCGTGCGTGTTCGATGGCTTCAAGGTAGAACTTCGGCATGGGCAATCTTCTACCATGAGAATGAATGAAATCAAAATTGTTGAGCAATTGGATCGTGGTTTGGCGTATGCTGAAGCATGTTTTGAGACGTTTCGGGTGTTTGATGGGTGTGTGTTTCAGCAAGCTGAACATCAGCAGCGTTTGCAATATGGATTAAAAAGTTATGGTTTTAGCTGTGCTGATGAGGACGTAAATTCTTGGTTTGAACAGGCTATGTCTGCAGCATCGATACAAGGGAATGATATATTGGTGAGACTAACTGTATCAGCAGGTGATGCTGACTGGGGTTTATTACACAAAGCTGATGAGCGCTCTAGTGATGTGCATGTTCAAGTGCAAATGATACTGCCTATAAAGCCTATCCCTGCGCATTTAAAAACAGTGCGTTGGCCATTCCCATTACGGGAGAAAAAAGCAAAATACACATCAGATTATGCTGAAAGTTTGCGTGCCATTCAGCAGTGGCGATGTTCGGAAGAAAAATTAGATGCGCCTATGCAAGCGCTTATTTGTGCATCCGATGGTAATTTATTAAGCACATTAACAGGCAATATTATGATATATCGACACGGTCAGTGGCATACGCCTGTGGGTGATGGGATTCTTTCGGGTGTGATACAGCAGTTTTTATTGCGAAATAAATTGCTAGTAGCATGTGAGTGCCCTGTATTGTGGCTGGATGATTGTGAAGCTATTGCCTTGAGTAATAGTGGTATATTTGTTCGTGCGGCGCATTCAGTGAATAGCAGGGCCTTGGATGTATCAGGCTCATCATTTTCAATATTTGTAGATGCTCTAAAGGGGTGTAAAGGGGTGCCTGAATTTTGATTAAAAAGATATTGTTAACAGCATTGGCGATGGTGTGTCTGGCCTTTGCTTGGCTGTGGTATGAAACCCATAAAGCATATGATGTACAGGGCGTGAATGGGCAAGGCTTTGATGTGCAGATTGCCAAGGGTGACCCAACCTTACGCATTGCTGAAAATTTATGGTATGTTGGGGTGATTGACTCACCGCTTTTATTTCGTTTTGTTGCCCGAGTTACGGGCAGTGGCCCTAAGATGCGAGCTGGTTGGTATCATTTTGAAGGAAAAATGAGCTTGTGGCAGGTGATGGATAAAGTTCGGCGTGGTGATGTGAAACAATTTTATCTAACTGTGCCAGAAGGCTTGAAAACGTTCGATGTGTTGTCACTGCTTGCGCAGGAAACGAAGACCAACATCAATGATTGGCAGGCAGCCCTGAAAAGATTTTTACCCGATCAGGAAACCGAAGGCCGCTTGCTTCCAGAAACCTATCAATACATACATCCAATTGATCCGCGCAGGATTCTTAGAACCATGATTAACACGCAAGATAAGCTGTTATTTCAATTGGCAGAAACACCAGAGGAACGGGCGCGTTTGCGTATTATTGCTTCGGTTATTGAGAAGGAAACATCACAAGATGATGAACGCCCATTGGTATCTGCTGCGATTTATAATCGGTTGCGCTTAAAGATGCCATTGCAAATGGATCCGACAGTCATTTATGGTATTTGGAAACGTGATGGGGTGTTTTCGGGTAATATCCATAGGAAAGATTTGAAAACGGACACACCTTGGAATACATATACACGTAGAGGTTTGCCTCCTACACCCATTTGTAATCCAGGAGCAGCAAGCCTGCGTGCAGCAGCCAAACCCGCTGATGTGAGTTATGTATATTTTGTGGCAGATGGTACAGGCGGTCATGCTTTTGCATCGACGTTGGCAGAGCATCAAGCCAATGTGAGAAAATGGGTGAGGCTTGAGAGAAAAAGTAATATAAAAAAACATGTAGAGAAAAATTTTAAGTGAATGCCTCCGATGTTTGGGTGATAGAGTTGGATGTGCCGCCGAGTAGGGCATTGATATTGCAAGCATGGTTATTGGGTGAGGATGGTTTGGGTGTGATTCGTTGCCTTGATAGTGAAAAGAGAAAACAACAATTTTGGACAACAGTATGTCAGAAAAAAGAGGCACATGCTTGGTTGAAAAGTTTGCCAGAAGCATTTGAAATGACAGACGAATGGTTATGGAGGGAAGCATGAAAAACATGGGTCGTTTGATTACGTTTGAAGGCGGCGATGGTTGTGGAAAAAGCACACAATTAAAGCTGACAGCCGACTGGTTGAGAGGGCAGGGCAAGGATGTGCTTGAGACACGTCAGCCAGGCGCGACACCTTTGGGTGTAGAGATTCGTAGTTTGTTGTTATCAGGCGAGTTTGTACCTGTGCCAGAATGTGAGTTGTTATTATTTTTAGCGGATAGGGCGCAGCATGTGCAAACGGTCATTCAGCCTGCATTGGCGAAAGGGCAATGGGTGTTGTGTGATCGTTATTCAGATTCGACATTGGCATATCAATTGGCTGCGCGTGGTCTGGCAGAGGGTGTGGACTTGAAACCCATGTTGGCATTTGCAGAGGCTGGTTGTGTGCCAGAGCAAACATTTTGGTTGGATGTGTCTGCGGAAATAGCCTTGAAACGGGTGCGAGCACGCACTGATATGGGGGCGGAAAGTACACGCTTGGATGAAGAAGCATTGTCTTTTCATGAACGGGTGCATGCGGCATTTATAGTGATTTGTCAGCAGTATCCAGAGCGTATGCTGCGCATAGATGCAGGGGTTGATATTGGAAAAATTCAAAAAAATATTCAAAATCAACTTGAGGCACTGTTGCTTGCATGAGTAATCTAGTATTGGGGCATGATGCGACTGCCCAGCGATTCGCGAATTTGATGCAGAAAAACACATTGCCACACGCATGGTTGTTGCACGGTTTGCGTGGTGTGGGCAAGGCGATGTTGGCACAGTCATTGGCAGAGTCATATTTATGTGAATCATTGACTGATGCTGGTCGTGGCTGTGGGCAATGCCATGGCTGCCATATGTTGGCTGCTGATTCGCATCCTGATTTTATGCAGTTGGGCATTCTTTGGGATGAAAAGAAAAAGAAATTTAATCGTGATATTAGTGTGGGTCAGGTACGTGATGCGCTATCATTTTTATCGCTTTCAGGCATGCAAAGCCAGCGGCGTGTGTTGCTTTTGGATGATGCTGATGCCATGAATAATCAAGCTGCCAATGCTCTTTTAAAAGGTTTGGAAGAGCCTTCCTCGGGTAGTTTGTTATTGATTGTCTGCCATGATCTTACACGTTTACCAGCAACCATTCGTTCGCGTTGTATGTTGGAGCATTGTGCGCCATTGCATGAAAACGATATGCAACAAGCACTTCAAAGCATGGCACTATCCGAAAATATTATGCCGTTGGCGGAGCAACTTGCACAGGGTTGCCCTGGTCATATTGCGGTGTTGCAAGATGATGATGTGGCACAGGCATGTTTGCAGTGGTCGAAACACGTTTCGGATATATCGTGTGCAGATATTGGCGCAATGTCCGATTTTTTACAGAAATATATCCAAATAATTCCTCATGGTTTAATGGTAGCGATGTTGATGTTGCCACTACAGTCAGAGCTGCAACAAAGCCGCACTTCGTATGCAAAAAAGCAGCTACTTCTCCAAGCTGCGCAAGCATTGTTGGCATGGCCTGCTGATGTGATTCGTCATAGTTTAAGACCTGCACCAGCGTTGTTGTCACGTATATTGGATATGCGTGGTGCCCTAAAAAACCAGTAAAGCGATGATTTAATCACGCCCTAATTGGCAAGACATATACGCACTGATGCTGGATAATGTAGAAACGGTGTAAGGGACAAGCATGGTTAAAGCAGATTTTAACCAGTCGATGGTTGTCATATCTCCAGCAATGATGGTGTCTCCATGATTAATCATCACCAATATTGGGCCTACAATCAATGCAAAGCGTGTTGCGGTACGGACAACCGCAGGATGCCTCGCAATTTTTAGACGCTGTCTCATAATATAGACTCTCCTCAGAAACTAAAATGATTATAAATATTAACAAGAAATGATTATTTGAATAGTGTTTGGTGTAAGTTTTTACACGAATGTGAGCCCAAA
>NVTQ01000052.1 GCA_002401635.1 Pseudomonadota bacterium | reverse complement strand
TTAATGTAGCGCATGGTCTGGATTCTCCTGTTGTTTGATTTGCTGTCTTTTCAACTACAAATCTAACATATTCCTTGGGAATTCAGACCTTTTTTAACTYGCTACAATATTTCGTCGGACAGTAGTGATGGTTAATATTAAAAGGTATCTCCTTTAAGTTATTGCTATATAAATTCAGAAAAAGCACCTTGTTTTTCTGAAATAATATGTTGGTGATCATCATGCAAAGCATTAAAGATAAAATAGTTTCAAGAATATATGGTCGCGGAAGGGGTTGGTCATTCAGTCTGAGTTACTGTTAGCAGCCTGTTAGCATGTCTTATAGAGCGAATATGCTCTAATCTGTATTTAGTCTCTTTAAGGTCTATCTTTACTTTAGACCTTTATTGTTCTAATATTTGCTTTGAGGTGAATGTATGGAATACAAAATTTCAATGGCAACACAGCTCTCCGATATACTCAAAAGCAAGCGTAAAAGCCTAGGGCAAACGCAAGAAAATATGGGCAAAAAGCTGGGTGTATCCCAGCGTGTATTTGCGCGCAATGAGGCTCATCCTGAAAAAGTGAATTTTGAGCGTATTGTCGATATTCTTGCTGAATTGGATATGGATTTGATTGTTCGTGAGCGCAATACGAACAGCAGCGACAAACAAACTGATACAGAATCGTGGTAATACAGCGCAAATCAAAAAACCGATATGCCTTGAACGTGTGGATGAATGGCGTGTTGGTAGGTACTTGGTTGGTTTCTAAAAATAATCCACAGCAATTCCAGTATGCAGAATCATGGTTAATCCATCCGTCTAGGCGGGTGCTGTCGTTATCTATGCCTTTTAAACCTGGTAACTCGCCTTTTACAGGTGATATGGTTGAGAGCTACTTTGATAATTTATTGCCAGATAGCGAAGTCATCCGTCAAAGGATTCAGCAGAAGTTTGCGACCAAGGATATATCACCTTTTGCATTGCTTGCAGAAGTTGGGCAGGATTGTGTGGGTGCGATTCAATTGCTTCCCGAAGGCGAAGAACCCATCGGTTGGGATAGCATTCAAGTGATGCCACTTTCTAAAAAAGAAGTGGAGCAGCGGCTTCATACCGTAGTCAGTCAACCTATGGGGGCTGGAGGGTATGAAGATTTCCGTATTTCCATTGCTGGCGCTCAAGAGAAAACCGCACTGACTTGGCATAAAAACCAATGGTGCTTGCCTTTGGCGCAAACGCCAACCACGCATATATTTAAATTACCACTTGGTTTGGTGGGTAATATGCGCGCAGATATGAGCACATCGGTTGAAAATGAATGGTTATGCTCAAAAATTATGGCGGCTTATGGTATTCCGATTGCATCATGTGAGATGGGGCAATTTGGGGATAGCAAAGTATTGGTGGTGGAACGCTTTGATCGCAAGCTTGCTGGGAGCGGTCAATACTGGCTTCGTCTGCCACAAGAGGATATGTGTCAAGCATTGGGGAAACCACCATCGTTAAAGTATGAAGCAGATGGTGGCCCTGGTATGGCTGATATATTGAAGCTATTACGTGGCTCGCGGGTATCGAAGCAAGACAGGGTTCATTTTTTTAAAGTGCAGATTCTTTTTTGGATGCTTGCGGCAACCGATGGTCATGCCAAGAATTTCAGTCTCTTTCATGAGAAGGGTGGCATGTATTGTATGACTCCGATTTATGATGTGTTATCGGCTTGGCCTATTATAGGCGAAGGCTCAGGTCACTTAAGCTGGCATGATACAAAACTTGCCATGGCATTCCGCGCTAAGAATAAGCATTACAAACTGAAAGATATTTCAACAAGGCACTTTTTTGATGTTGCAAACAAGCTTGGTTTGGGTGGTGAAGTGGGCGGAATGATTGATGAGATTATAGAGGCAACGCCAAAGGTGTTGCAGGATGTGGAAGCGATGTTGCCGAGAGCCTTTCCAGCAGAAGTGGCAGAACCGATATTGAAAGGGTTAGCTGAATCGGCAAATAGTATTCAGTCATATATGGGGAAGAAGTAACCATGGGAAAAGCGAACGAATTAACATTTCAGAATGATATGATTAGGCAATTGATTGCCAATGGCTGGCTTCTAGGCAAGCCTGAAGGTTATAATCGTGAGTTGGCTTTGTATGAAGAGGATCTGATTGGCTTTGTTAAAGAAACCCAAGATGAGCAATGGCAGAAGTTCTGCAAAATTTATTCCAACCAATCCGAAAAGAAGTTTGTTGAGCGGGTTGGGCATCAACTCGATAAAGCAGACCCAAATGCTGCCCATAAAGAAATGAGAACTTTTGGTACGCTGGGAGTGCTCAGGCATGGCATCAAAGATTGAGGGACACGCTTTAAGCTTTGCCAATTTAAGCCAGAACATGATTTAAACCCTGACACACTGGAGCACTATCAAAAGAATCGTTTACGCGTGGTTCCAGAGCTTGTGTACTCACCTTGGGCAACGGATGAACACGAAGCGGAAACAGGCATAAGAGCTAAGAAGTGGCGCATTGACTTGGTGTTGTTTGTGAATGGTATCCCCGTGGCGACTTTAGAGCTGAAATCTGAGTTCAAGCAAGCTGTCGAAAATGCCATCAAACAATACAAAACCAGCCGCTTTGCTATAGATCCAATCACCAAGAAGCCAGAGCCATTGCTGAGCTTTAAACGTGGTGCATTGGTGCATTTTGCTGTGAGTCAATATGAAGTATACATGGCGACCAAGCTGGAAGGCGCAGACACWTTCTTTTTRCCCTTTAATAARGGYACAAAAGATGGTGGTGCTGGCAATGATGTGCCTSAARATGTGAATCAATATGCGACGGACTACTTGTGGAATGAGGTATTGTTGCCTGAAAACTTGCTTAATATCTTATCCAGATTTGTGCATTTGCAAATCGAAGAGAAAGAAGACTGGCAGGGTAAACGATTTAAAAAAGAAACACTGATATTCCCACGTTATCATCAGTGGGATGTGGTGAATAAACTGATTGGAGATGCTAAGGAAAACACGGTGCAGGACATAAGTATTTGATTCAGCATTCGGCAGGCTCTGGAAAATCCAATTCCATTGCTTGGACTGCACATCAGCTTTCATCCTTGTATGATGAAAAAGGTGATAAACAATTCCATTCTGTGATTATCGTGACAGATAGAACGGTATTGGATGATCAACTGCAAGATACCATTTATCAGTTTGAGCATATGGATGGTGTGGTTGGCCGCATTAATCGAAACGAAGGTGAAGGTTCAAAATCAGAAAAATTGGCAAAAGCATTAGAGAGCGCACAGCCGATTATTATTGTGACCATTCAAACGTTTCCATTTGTTATGAAAGCAATTGAAAATAACACGAATTTGCAAGAGCGTCATTATGCTGTGATTGCTGATGAAGCCCATTCTTCACAAACTGGATCTACGGCAAGGCAGCTTAAAGAAGTATTGATGATGGGCGGCAAAGAAAATGCGCCATTGGATACGGATGAAGAGTTGACCAGCGAGGATATTTTGGATGCGGCAGTAGCTTCACGAAGGGTGTCGAGCAACCTAAGTTACTTTGCATTTACTGCGACACCTAAGACGAAAACCTTAGAACTCTTTGGGCGCTTACCGAACCCTAATGAGCCTGCTTCAGTCGATAACAAGCCTGAAGCATATCATGTGTATTCTATGCGTCAGGCTATCGAAGAAGGCTTTATTCTTGATGTGTTAAAGAATTATACCAACTACAAAGTGGCATATAATCTGGCACAGAAGATTCAGGGTGAAGATCAGGAAGTTGATAGCAAGAAAGCCAAAGTGAAGCTTAACCAATGGGTTCGACTTCATGACTACAATATCTCTCAAAAAGTTCAGGTGATTGTTGAGCATTTTAAAGATAATGTGATGGGGTTACTGGGTGGACAAGCCAAGGCTATGGTGGTCACCAGTTCTCGCAAAGAAGCTGTGCGTTATAAAATGGCTATGGATAAGTATATTACGGAAAAGGGCTATCAAAGAATTCATGCCATGGTCGCCTTTTCAGGTGAAGTGGAATTTGATGAAAAAGATCCTAACTCAGCAAGCTTGTTGGGGGAGAAATTTACTGAACCGAACATGAATCCTAACCTTAAAGGGCGGGATATGCGTAAGGCTTTTGATTCGGATGATTACCAAGTGATGATTGTGGCGAATAAGTTTCAGACAGGCTTTGATCAGCCCAAATTGTGTGCCATGTATGTTGATAAGAAGCTGGGGGGTGTGGAATGTGTGCAAACGCTATCTCGCTTGAATCGTACTTATCCAAGTAAAGCTGAAACAGGTACATTTATACTCGACTTTTTTAATGAACCAGAAGATATTTTAGAGTCATTTCGAGCTTATTATCAAACAGCCGAATTGGCAGATGTATCAGATCCTAATCTTATCTTTGAACTGTTTGAGAAACTTCGAGCTGCGGGTATTTTTACATGGCAAGAAGTAGAGCAGTTCTGCAGTGTATTTTTTGTGAAAAATAAAAGCAATGCGGCGATAGCCAATATTTGTAAGCCCGCAGTACAACGTTGGCAACAGCGTTATAAATCTTCTGTGGAAGCATTGAAACAAGCGAAGGAAATGTTTGAACGCACTAAGAAAACGGGTGATTCTGTACTGATTGGAAATGCTGAACAAAGTTTTAAAGATTGCAAAACAGAGAAGGATGCTCTGGATATTTTCAAAAAAGATTTAGGGACATTTGTACGCTTTTATGAGTTTATGTCTCAAATTGTTGATTATGATGATAAGGACTTGGAAAAACTTAGCTTATATGCACGTAATTTGCGACCTATGTTGCGCGAAACGCTGGTTGAAGAAGATGATATTGATTTGAATTCAGTGGTATTAAGTCATTATCGCTTGTCTGCCATTCGCCAGCAAGATTTGGTCATGGAAACAGAGGGTGAATACGGGCTTGAACCAGGTGAAGGGTTGGGTTCTGCTACCCCGAAAGATAAGCAAGAGGAGTTTCTTTCACGGATTATTAGCCGTCTGAATGAAGTGTTTATCACGGATGAATTGACCGATAAGGATATGGTGAATTATGCATATACTATCCGAGACAAGGGCAGTGAAAATGCATCAGTTATGAGCCAGATTCAGAATAACACGGCTGAACAAGCCATGCTTGGCGACTTTTCCAAAGCTATTGATGATGCCGTAATCGATAGCAGTGATGCGCACCAAAATCAAATGATGCAAATCCTCTCTGATCCTAATCGGGCATCTGCATTTGCTCGAGTGGTCTTTGACCTGTTAAAGCAGTAGAGGTTGTATGGTAATCCCCCCGAAAAATAATAGGAGTCAAAAGTATTGATGACTATTTTAATTAAGGTAAGCTGATGAAAAATAGTTGCCATAAATACTCCTGTTCATATAGTTCACCGCCTCGCTTTGGCGGATGATGGTAAAATGGGAGCAGTTACTGCTCCCAAATATCATTCAAAGGGACGAGAAAGCTATTTCGCACTGCTTCCAAACTTGCTCTCAAACGGCGTTTTAAAGAGTTTTGCGATAATAGAAACCGTGATAAAGCTTTGATATATAATGCTTTTTCAAAAAATATAGGCTCGTAGCTCAGGGGTAGAGCACCACCTTGACATGGTGGGGGTCGGCGGTTCGAAACCGCCCGAGCCTACCAGTTTTTCTTTTATGAATAATAGCCTTACTGATTTGCCCGCCCTGCATTGTGTGGGGATTCTGAGGCGAGGATGTATGTGATGAATATTCAATTACCTGACGGTTCTTCTCGCAGCTTGCCTGATGGCGCAAGTGCCTTTGATTTGGCAAAAGATATTGGCGAAGGCTTGGCGCGCGCAGTGATTGCTGCCACGGTCAATGGGCAGATGTGTGACTTATCTAGCGCATTATCTGATGGCGATAGCGTCGCCTTAATTACTGAAAAGTCTCCCGAAGGTTTGGAAGTCATTCGTCATTCAACATCACACCTGATGGCGATGGCGGTACAAGAAGTGTTTCCAAGTGCGCAAGTAACCATTGGTCCTGTGATTGAAGATGGTTTTTATTATGATTTTGCTTTTGAGCGTGCATTTACACCTGAAGATTTGAAAGTCATTGAAAAGAAGATGAAAGAGATTGCACGCCGCAAGCTTCCKATTGTACGCGAAGAGTGGGCGCGTGATGATGCTATCAAACATTTCGAAGGYTTGGGTGAGAAATATAAAGCTTTGCTGATTGGGCGCATTCCTGAAGGCGAGACAGTTAGCTTATATAAACAGGGCGAGTGGTCGGATTTGTGTCGTGGCCCGCATGTGCCGAATACATCCAAACTTCGTTTCTTTAAATTGATGAAGGTATCGGGTGCTTATTGGGAAGGTGATGCCAAGAATGAGCAGCTACACCGCATCTATGGTACCGCTTGGGCAAGCAAAGAAGACTTAAAAGCATACCTTCATCGCCTAGAAGAAGCTGAAAAGCGTGACCATCGCAAATTAGCCAAAAAATTGGATTTATTTCATTTGCAAGATGAAGCACCAGGTATGATTTTCTGGCATCCTAAAGGCTGGGCTGTTTGGCAGGTGGTGGAAAACGAAATTCGTTCAGTCATGCAGAATAATGGTTATCAAGAAATTAAAACACCGATGGTGGTGGATCGTAAACTGTGGGAAAAATCAGGACATTGGGAAAAGTTCCGTGATGATATGTTTACCACGAGCACAGAAAATCGTGATTACGCCATTAAACCTATGAACTGCCCCTGCCATGTGCAGGTGTATAATCAGGCGTTGCATTCCTACCGTGATTTGCCACTGCGCTTGGCTGAGTTTGGCTCGTGTCATCGTAATGAACCATCGGGAACCTTGCATGGTCTGATGCGTTTGCGAAATTTTGTGCAGGATGATGCGCATATTTTCTGTACAGAAGATCAAATTCAAACCGAAGTGAGCGATTTTATTGATTTGGTTTTTGAAACGTACAAGAAATTTGGCTTTGAAGAAGTTATTATCTTTTTATCGGATCGCCCAGAGCAGCGTGTCGGAACTGATGAACAATGGGATAAGGGTGAGGCATCCCTGCATGAAGCATTAAAGTCCAAAGGCTTGGAATATGGCTTGAATCCTGGTGAAGGGGCATTTTACGGCCCGAAAATTGAATTCTCTTTGAAGGATTGCTTGGGTCGTGTGTGGCAATGTGGCACCATTCAGGTGGACTTTTCGATGCCAGGTCGCCTTGGTGCGGAGTATATTGCCGAAGATAATAGCAAAAAGACCCCTGTGATGCTGCATAGGGCTATTTTGGGTTCATTGGAACGCTTTATTGGTATTCTAATCGAAGAATATGAAGGAAAGTTCCCAATGTGGCTGGCTCCAACGCAGGCTGTGGTGTGTAATATCTCTGAATCTCAGTCCGAATATGCGCAAGAAGTGACTGAAAAAATGCGTCAAGCAGGCCTTCGAGTAGAATCGGACTTGCGAAATGAAAAGGTCGGATATAAAGTGCGCGCCCACACATTGGATCGTGTGCCTTATATTCTGATCGTGGGTGATCGTGAACGGGATGAGAAGACTATCTCTGTTCGTACACGCAGCGGTGATAATTTGGGCACAAAGACTGTGGATGCATGGATTGCAGAAATGCAGGATATGCAAAAAGAATATCAGTAACACCGATAGGGGGCTTTTATCGCGAAAAAAGAGTTAGCAGTCAACCATGACATTGATGCGCCAGAAATGCGTGTTATTGGCCATGATGGCGAGCAAATCGGTGTTTTAAAACGCTTAGAAGCTATTGCCAGAGCAGAACAAGTGGGTCTTGACCTCATTATGATGTCGCCCAATGCTAGACCACCAGTCTGTAAGATTATGGACTATGGTAAATACAAGTACGACCAGAGCAAGAAAGCCAGTGAAGCTAGAAAAAAGCAACACATTATTCAGGTCAAAGAAGTAAAGGTTCGTGCCAGTACGGATCAGCATGATTTGGATGTGAAGCTAAGAAATGTTCGGAAGTTCTTGGAAGCAGGTAATAAAGTAAAAGTTTCATTGCGTTTTCGCGGACGTGAAATGGCTTATGTTGGACGTGGTAGAGAGCAATTGGAACATGTTGCTGAACAAGTAAAAGATTTGGGCAAACCTGATAAGATGCCCAATATGGAAGGGCGGCAGATGATTATGATCATCAATCCGCTRAAGAAATAAGAGGTTGGTGATTTATGCCTAAGATGAAAACACACAGCGGTGCTGCAAAACGTTTCTCAAAGACAGGAAGCGGAAAGTGGAAACGCAACAAAGCGAATGCTCAGCATATTTTGACGAAGAAGTCACCGAAGCGTATTCGCGGATTCCGTGGAACAACGCTWGTTGCGACATCGGATACGAAAGTCTTGGGTCGTTTGATTCCAGGTGCTTAAGTAAATAGATATTATTTACTTGTTTAAAGAGAGAGTTTGTAGGTTTAGGAGAGAAAAATGCCTCGCGTAAAATCAGGTGTTCAGGCGCATGCGCGTCATAAGAAAGTTATCAAGGCTGCCAAAGGTTATTATGGCCGTCGTAAAAGTTGTTTCCGTGTAGCTACACAGGCAGTCGATAAGGCTGGTCAGTATGCGTACCGTGACCGTAAAAATAAGAAACGTACATTCCGCGCTTTGTGGATTGTCCGTATCAATGCTGCTGCACATTTGCATGGCTTGAGCTATTCACGTTTTATGCATGGTCTAACACAGGCTGGCATCGAATTGGATCGCAAAGTATTGGCAGATATTGCTGTACGTGATGAAGCTGCATTTGCAAAATTGGCTGAAACAGCGAAAGCAAACATTCAGTAAATCCCTCTCCGACATTGTTCGGGAGTTAAGATTACAATGGCAGGGCTTTAAAAGGCTCTGCCATTTTTGTTTGTTCGCAACTTTCAGCTTACCACTGATTGACCCGCTATCAGCGTTAGAAAAGCCTCATGTGCAGGAGCACACTGCGTTTTTCTGCCTTGATTTCGAGTCAATCAGCAGTAATCTGAACAGTTACTTTGTTATGCTGAATAGTTACATTTTTGATATTGATAAGTGGAAGATAAGGTGTGGTTGAGAGGGCGGCATGAGTGAAATTGATTCGTTAAAAGGTGAATTGCAATCGTTGCAGGAAAAAGCATTGGCTTCATTTAAAGAAGCTGCTGACCTGAACGCTTTGCAGGCTTTACGCGTGGCTTATTTAGGTAAAAAAGGTGAGTTGACGGGTGTATTGAAAGGTGTGGGTAAATTACCACCAGAAGATCGCCCTGTGATTGGTCAATTTGTAAATGCGACCAAGACTGTATTGGCAGAAGCCTTGGATGCAGCAGAGGCGACACTTGCTGTGCAAGAAAAGAAGCAGCGTATTGAAGCTGAACGTATTGATATTACCCTTTCAGGACGCAGCACTGCACGCGGTGTTATGCACCCTGTACAGCAGGGCTTGAATGAAATGACGGCAATCTTTTCGCAAATGGGTTTTGAAATTGCCGAAGGTCCTGAAGTTGAAGATGAATTCCATAATTTTGATGCCTTAAACATCCCACAAGAGCATCCAGCCCGTGCCATGCATGACACCTTTTTCTTTGAAGCATCCGATGAGCAGCAAGCTAAGTTGTTGCGAACCCATACGTCTCCCGTACAAATTCGTACCATGAAAAGCTGTGTTGAATCAGGTGGCCAGCCGCCTTTGGCTGTGGTTGCACCTGGGCGTGTATATCGCTGTGATTATGATGTCACGCATTCGCCGATGTTTCATCAGGTGGAAGTCTTTAAAGTGGATAAAAATGTCTCTCTGGCGCACCTAAAGGGTGTATTAAAGCATTTCTTATCGGCTTATTTCGAGAAAGATGTTGATATTCGCCTTCGCCCCCATTATTTCCCGTTTACTGAGCCTTCTGCGGAAGTGGATATTGGTTGTGTGTTCTGTGCAGCTAAGGGTTGCCGCATCTGTAAAGGCAGTGGCTGGGTGGAAGTTTTGGGTAGCGGTATGATTCATCCGAACGTATTGAAATCAGTGGGTATTGATGCGGAAGTATATTCTGGTTTTGCATTTGGTTTGGGTGTGGAACGTTTGGTCATGCTCAAGCATGGTATTCCTGATTTAAGGCTATTTTTTGAAAATGATGTGCGTTTCTTGCGCAGGATGGGGGCAAATAAATGAAAATTCCTTTTTCTTGGTTAAAAGAGCATACCCCTCTGACAAAATCACCCACTGATGTGGCTGATGATTTGGTACGTTTGGGGCACGAAGTTGAATCGATTGAATTGCCGCGTGAAGCTGTGAAAGGCGTGCGTGTGGGTCAGATTACTTCTATGTCAGCGCATCCTGATGCAGATAAACTGCATTTGTTGCAAGTTGATATTGCCGAAGCAGAGCCGCTCGGCATTGTTTGTGGTGCTTCGAATATGGGTGAGGGCGATAAAATCCCCGTAGCTACAGTAGGTACGAGCCTTCCCAGTGGTTTAAAGATTAAAAAAGGTAAAATTCGTGGTGAAGTTAGCTTTGGCATGTGCTGCTCTGAAGCGGAACTTGGTTTAGCGGAAGATGCCGCAGGTTTATTGATTCTGCCTAAGGATGCACCTGTTGGTGCGGAAGTGGGCGAATATTTAGAATTTGAAGAAGCCGTGCTGGATTTGGATATTACCCCGAATCGTGGCGATTGCATGAGTGCGCGTGGTTTGGCGCGCGATTTGGCGGCGGATTATGATTTACCATTGATTGAGCCAGGTGATGAAGCTGTGCAAGCTGATGCTTCGGTTGCAGCACCCAAGGTTAGCGTCGATGTAGTCAATGATAATCCATTGTATATGGCACGCCGTATTGAAGGTGTGTCTGTTGCGGCTTCTCCAGATTGGATGCAAGCACGTTTGATTGCGGCAGGTCTTCGCCCCATCAATGGTGTGGTGGATGTATTGAATTATACCATGCTTGATTTGGGGCAACCCATGCATGCTTTTGATGCGGATACATTGCAGGGTGATATTCATGTCCGTGCCACGCAAGTAGGCGAAAGCTTTAAGGCACTCGATGGTCGCGAAGTTGTTTTGCAAACTGGTGATGTCGTGATTGCTGATGAAAAGTGCGTGATTGCCTTAGCTGGCATTATGGGCTCGGAAGCAACAGGTGTAACAGATAAAACCACGAATATTATTCTCGAATCAGCAGCATTCCGCGCGGCATTGATTAGTACAACACGTCGCACCTGTGGCTTGGTTTCTGATAGCTCGATGCGTTTTGAGCGCGGTGTTGATCCAGCCATGATTGCTGTAGCGATGAATCAGGCAAGCATCATGATTATGGATTTGTTTGGTGGCAAAGCCAGTGAGATTACGAGCGTTGGTGATGTCGATTCATTGGTAAAAAGTAAATCGATTACTGTGGATATGAAACGCATTGAATCACGTTTGGGTATTGAAGTTGATGTAAAATTCGATGCTGTATTAAGCCGTATGGGTTTTGCAATTGTGCGTGATGGAGACAAGCTTGACGTATCGGTGCCAAGCCATCGCCATGATGTGTCTTTGTTTGAAGATATATCCGAAGAATATGCGCGTGTGATTGGTTTTGATGCGATTCCTGAAGTATTGCCAAACCTGGCAACGATTAATCCGCGCAAAATTGATACAGCTATAAGCAGCGCCGTTGAGCTTGGTTTTGTGCAAGTCATTAACTATGCCTTTATCTCTGCTGATGAGCAGCGTTTGTTCATCGAAGATGACGGTAAAGATTTGGTATTGCAGAACCCAATTTCTGCGGACATGAGTGTGATGCGTCGCTCTGTTTGGGCTGGTTTGTTAAACACAGCAAAATATAATATGAACCGTCAGCAAGCGGGTGTAGCACTGGTAGAGCAAGGTCGTATTTATGCTGCAATTGATGCCAATAATAAGAATGAAGAACATCGTGAAACAAATGTGATTGCATGGTTGATGGCAGGTGAGCTTGAGTCGGACACATGGCATGGCAAAGCGCGCAAAGCAGACTTCTTTGATTTAAAAGGTGCTGTTGAATCGTGGTTGTCCAATCGTGGTCTTACGGCGCGTTTTATGGTGGATGATGACGTGCAGGGTTTGCAAGCAGGACAAACTGCGAAGATTTTTGTGGGTAAATCTGTGGTCGGTYATGTSGGTAAAGTAGATRCTGATTTGGCTGATRGYTTTGATATTGATGCGGATGTTTTTGTGGCATCGGTTAATCTTGATGCCTTGCATAAGGGTAAAGCCTWAAAATTCCAGCCTATTCCTGAATTTCCATCGGTAGAACGTGATTTGGTGTTCTTATTTGATCGTGGCACAGAATCCGAAGCAGTATTGCAAACGGCTAAAAGAGCTGCTGGTCAACAGTGTATTGATGTGCGTATTTTTGACTTGTACGATGGTAAAGGTGTACCAGAAGGCAAAGTCAGTTTGGGTATTCGCTTTGCGCTGCAAGATGCCAAACGCACGCTTACACAAGAAGATTCTGATAAAGCGATGCAGGCGATTATTGATGCGATTTCGAAGAAATTTGATGCCGAGCTAAGGGGCTAACGTAATGTTTGTGAAGATTGATAAAAAGACCTTGCAAGAAGTGGGCATTAGCAGCGAAGAAATGGTGTTGGTTTTAGAAGCTGACCTAAAACCGCAAGTGGTTGATGATACCTTAACCGATATTGTTTGTGGTCGTTATGAGCATAGCAATGCCTTGGCAACGTATAAGTATAAAACAGAAAAATAAATTGCTAAGGGTGCAACTCTTCTTATAGGTAAGTGTTGTGGTCTGGTGGTGAATCCAACTAGCAAGTGCACCACTCCCTAAGCAGCAGTGTTTAACTTCGGCTACTATGTAAAATCCAATGGTAGACTCCTTTTCCCTATAATTATTAAGGGTGGTTATTTTGAACCGTAATATACAACGTATAAAAAACTTATTATGTTAGGCTGGACTAATGATATTTTGCTCAAACATTCATATGAATATGGAGAAGCCCAAATGCCAGAAACACACAAAAAAGATTATATAGCTGGTTTTACAGTAGATGATATTACTGAAGATTTTTATGCCCTATATCTAACATCTAAAAAATATAAAAGAGATACGTCTATCCAGCTTAAGGTAAATGCTCAGTTGGGAAACTGGATTATTGGGCAGGTTGATTATCAAACTGGTGATATGGATATCACAAGTAACCATCCATATCCTGAAGAAGCTAAGATGATTGAACACTTTAAAGAGGGGCTAGCTATCTTCTTAGAGAAAATTAAATGATAAAAGATTTACTGATCAATGGGCTCAGACGCACTGCTGTCCCACTTCAATGATTTCGTCATGTCCGAAAGCTTGTATCGGGCATCCATGAGGTTGAAGGTATCCTTAAAAGGGACCCCTACCCTTTTTTATTATTTTTCTTTGGTCTTCCTTGAGGTCGAAGCTCTAAAATACGCCCAATTTTATCGCCCAGCGTTTTGACAAAGCCCTCCGACCCACAAGGCAATCCTTTCTCGACATGTTTGCGCAACACATTCAAGTGGTCGCTGGCTTCCTCAGTCAAAAGCCAATCAGCCCAATTTTCTGTGGAAACGAGAAGATTGCCCCAGTCTTCTTTCTTGCCCAGTACCTTATCCTCTTTTAAGCCACAATGTGCTGCAGCACTTGACCAAGTGTAATCTTCAGCTTTTTTTACCATATTTGCCCGCACGGGGTTTCTTTCAACATATCGAATGGCAGCCCATAGGTATTCTTCATCCAATGGAGATGAGAAAAAACGCCCTTGCCATAAATGCCCTTTCCAGCCTTTTATTCGATTAATTCTTTGGGCATAACGCATGTGCAAAGGTTTAAAAACTTTTTGCAAACCCTCTGCTGTATGTGGTGTCGCAACTAAGTGAATATGATTGGTCATAAGGCAATAAGCATGTATTTGCACGTCATGCAACACACAGTATGACCGAAGCCACTCTAAATAAGCAGCCCTGTCATCATCGCTAAAAAAGACATYTTCTCGCCTGTTTCCACGTTGAGTAATATGGTGAGGAATATTTGCAAATACGCTTCGTGATAATCTTGGCATGGTGGAAGCTTAGCACAGCCACTTATGATTTAAAGGGTAGCGTCCCCTTTATGTGAGCGTGTTGACGAAGGGTATATATGCAATTCTCCAGAGTCAGTTGCCTTGGTAACTAAGTGTATTTGTGAAAAAAAAGCCCCACCAAGATTCTATAATGATGTAGCTAAGGATTATTTTAATTCCTGTGCATCATCATAGATTTCATTGAACTCTAAATTTACAGTTTTTTCGCCTCTATATTTCATGCGATTAAAGCTAAGGTCTCCGTTACCAAATGATAAATTATCATCATCATTTAATCTTGATAGCTCATCTTTAAGTTCTGATACTTTCATTGTTTTGATTTGTTTCATGTAACGCTCCTGCGTAAAATTTATTCAAGGTTTATATCTAACGACCCAAATCAGCGGCGAGCGAAGCGAGTCCGACTGGATTTGACTGGTTATGCCTATTGGCGTTCTTCTGCTTTTGCATACACCAGTCCTCTATCTCTTTTTCCGACGGCAATAACAACAATAACTATCTCGCCATCATTGACTTCATAAACCAAACGATACCCAACAGAACGAAGTTTTATTTTATACACATTCTGAAACCCTCGTAACTGACTAGCAGGATTATGCGGCGTTTCAGATCTTTCAATAAGCTTCTTTTTGAATTGTTTTTGTATTGGAGGAGCAAGTTTCTTCCACTCCTTCATGGCACTGGGAAGAAATTTAACTTTATAGGTCATTCAGGTTGACTTCAACCGCTTCGACTTTTTCATGTAATCGTTCTCGCACAATCTGAGCTAATTCAAAATCTTCTAATTTATCCATTAGCCATTCATATGTTTCAGCAGGAACGAAATAAGCCGCTGGGGTATTGTGATTAAGAATTGCAATAGGAGCACCCTCTGCATCATTCAATAGCGCTGTTGGATTTTTCTTTAGCTCTGAAATACTTGCAGAACAACTGGATAAAACCTGTCTCATGCTTACCTCCAAATAAATAATATTAAAAACAGTGCTTATTTTAGGTCTTTATTGTAAAGATTGCAAGCTGGACTTGAAGGCATAACGATCTGCATGAGGGGCGCGAGCGCAGCGAGCGTCCCTCTCGATGCCCTTGTTAGATAATCTATTTTCAAGGAAACCACTCACCATGATGCCAACC
>NVTQ01000051.1 GCA_002401635.1 Pseudomonadota bacterium | reverse complement strand
CAGTTTGCCGCGTTTTATTTTAAATATTTTAAATGTTTTGTTGCCTGCACCCGACGCATCAAAATATACATGACCGCTTTTACTAGGAAAACCTTCAGGGTCGTGCATAGCTTGGATAGCACGATGACCATGCAACCCTAAGAGGCTACCAAGTAGTGTTGCAATACGGGTTGAATCATAGGCTATGACAAATAGTTTTGGGGGTTGGTTTTGCCCCCATATTTCTCGGTATTTGTCTAAAAAGTTGGATGTGTCTTGATAGGTTATATCATTTTTAACAAAGCGTGCTGAAGATAAGTTTCGACCTCGATCATCGAGCAAGTGACCATCTATCCAACGGCTGCTACCGAGCATTGGAATATTGCGAATATCGACATAGGCCAACTGCCCAGCTAATTGAGAGACCTGCTTGCCCGTTGTGGCGATATAAAGACCATCAATGCCAACTGGCATATGCACTTCAAGGTTTGTTTCTGGGGAAAACAATGCGAGATCGAACAACAACTCTTCTAATAAGGCTTCATCATCCGAATTTTCGCGAAGATCATTTAATATACTGCGTTGATCGAGTCCTGTGCCATTCAGAATAGCACTACTGGTGATTTCACCACCCAAACGTGTAAATTCATCTGCGAAAGCAGTGGCTTCACTGGCTTGGCTAAAATCGGCCCCATAAATAACAGCCATGCGTTGCATGCCTTGGTTGATGCTGTTTTGAGCCATGAAAACTGCCTGTGTATTTTTGGCAGTATTATGAATAAACAATGCAGGCGAAGCTTCTGCAAGGTTGTTTTGCTTGCTTAGGCTGATAACGGGTAGATTTTTTTTCAGGTAAGGCAGCAGTGCTTCTGTGTGTTTGCTTAATAGTGGGCCAATAATCCAATGAACATCTTGATCCTTTAAACGTTGATAGGCTGCAATGGTTGCACCCACACCAGCACCCGTATCTTCGATGTATAGGTGAAGATTACCTTGTTTTTGTTCACTCATAGCCAAGCGAATACCATTTAAGGCTTGTTTGCCAAAGTGGGCATATATCCCTGTTAGCGGAAGCAATACACCGATATATATATCCTGAGTTTCACCCGATGCCCAGCGTTTAATTTTTTTCGTAAGTGGTAGATAGGGCGCATTGTTGGTGAGCATAACCGACAATGCTTGCAGGCTTTGCATATCTCCAGACATCAGCTGTAAACGCGCAAAGTGAGAGTATAATATAGCATCGGATTGTGGTGAAATACTGCCTGCCTGCTGTAATGTAAGTAATTGATCGAGTGAGAGGTTGGCTGCCGCAGTACGCAACCATTCATCTTGATGTGTTGTATCAATATTCGCTGCTGCCAAATACCAATCCATAGCATATTCATGACTGGCATTGGCTGATTCAGTGCGTCCTAGGGCGAGGGTTTTGTTTGCCAACTCTTGGGTGAGGCGTGGGTGGCGCAGTGCCTTGGTTAATTCCGCCAATAGCAAATCAGCTTGTTCTGTGGCGGGAGAAGGCTCGCTATCGATTGCAATATCATGTGATTTCCACCATAAAGCTAACCAATAATGGGCATAAGGAGTCAAGGCATGATTGGGGAAACGTTGTAAAAGCTGTGTGCTTTCACGCAGCGCATCAGGGTAG
Organism: Pseudomonadota bacterium; assembly: GCA_002401635.1. Classification (GTDB taxonomy): domain Bacteria; phylum Pseudomonadota; class Zetaproteobacteria; order Mariprofundales; family Mariprofundaceae. The sequence continues at coordinate 13,638 of NVTQ01000051.1, read as the reverse complement.
TCATTTTTTAACAGCAATTGAACACGGCGAAATGCGGCTTCTTCTTTGAGTGGCCCAACAGCCTCATAAGACAGGCGAAGTAATTCACCAAGGGCAATATCAAGCCCGTTTTCTTGCTTTGCCAACTGCAATAAATCCACAATTTCTTGTGAGTTTTGAGGCGGAGAAAGTAGTTGTGTGCTGGTTGTATTGTCTCTGGTGGCGGAATGGTCTATTGATTGTATGGTTTGTTTGGGGGCGCAACCTGAAAACAAGCTTATAAAAAGCACAAAGAAGATTGCAGAAAACAAGGGAGTTGGATAAGGTCGATTCATGGACTCGCAAGATAACTCGATACAGGCATCTGGACAATTATTCATCGTAGCAACACCGATTGGAAATTTGGCAGATATGACATACCGTGCCATTGAAACCTTGAAAACAGTGGATTGGATTGCCGCAGAAGATACAAGGGTGAGTGGGCGTTTATTAGAATATTATGACATCAAGACGGCAATGTTTGCTTGTCATGAYCATAATGAAGCCAAGGTGGCCGAACGTATGCTTGAGCGTTTGCGCTCTGGAGAATCAGGCGCATTAATTTCGGATGCAGGGACACCGCTGATCAATGACCCTGGTTATCGTTTGGTGCGTAAAATACGTCAGGCGGGCTTGGATGTTGTGCCCATTCCAGGGGCATGCAGTCCGATTGCTGCTTTATGCGCATCGGGTTTGGCGACAGATCAATTTATCTACATGGGTTTTCTTGCACGCAGTGGTCGCACACGAAGCACGCAACTGCAAAGCATTGCTGATGCAAAACATACATGTGTATTTCTTGAATCACCCAARCGAATCGTAAAGACATTGCAGRGTTTGGCRGAKGTGGTSGGYACAAAAGAAATCTGTATTGGGCGAGAGCTAACCAAACTGCATGAAGARTTYGTGTCKGGRAGTGCATCGGATGTTCTTGCGCACTTTAATGAGCGTACACCGCGTGGCGAGATGGTGGTGATGGTAGGTGTTTCCCAAATCGCTGTGGAMATAAGTGATGAGATGATTGCCGCKGAGGCAAAAMAAKCTATATATGAAGCATTATCACCATCGGCACGAGCCCGTGCCGTGGCACAGAAGTTGGATGTGAAGCGTTCACGGGTTTATGATGTGCTGATGGCAGGGTTGTGAGCACAGAAAAAGGTCGYAAAGCAGAGGATGCGGCGGCAYGTTATTTGCAWCGTCATGGTTATGTTATTCTAGATCGTAATGCRCGTGGTGGTCGCGGYGAGTTGGATATTGTTGCACAAGAGGGTGATATTTTATCTTTTGTGGAAGTGAAAGCGCATAAACGGCGTGATTCCAGCCTTGAAGCTGTACACGCCAATAAATGTGAGCGTTTGCGATCAGCGGCTTTGGCATGGTTGGCKAAACACCCCCAATATGCAACATTGCAATGCCGTTTTGATTTAATCATTCTAACGCCAAGACAAGGGCTTGTTTGCTGGCCGAAGCTTGAGCACTTGAAAGATATATTTAGATGAGGAACTGTTATTTTAATGCAAAATTTAATTAGAAAAGCCATGTTGGATGGSATTGAGTTACGYCAACAATGYACGGAATCATTATTAAAGCCTTTAACAGATGCYGCKGAKATRATGGTGCAGTGTTTGCARTCTGGYGGTAAGATTTTRGCKTGTGGYAATGGTGGTTCAGCRGCYGATGCRCARCATTTYGTRGCYGARTTGGTGAATCGYTTTGARATAAATCGTCGGGCTTTGGCAGCGATTTCACTGACCAATGATGCCTCAGTGATGACCAGTATTGCCAATGATTTTGAGTTTRATGCTGTGTTTTCAMGGCAGRTTGAAGCATTGGGTCGTGATGGTGATRTATTGTTGGCTATTTCGACCAGTGGCGATTCGGCTAACGTGTTGAGRGCGATTGATGARGCAGCWGSYTTRAATATATCGAGYATTGCRYTRACRGGYCGTGATGGYGGYAARATRGGTSTRCATGATGGGGTSRGWGTGCATATCAATATTCCRCATGCATCAACGGCACGGGTGCAAGAGATGCATATTACATGCTTACATATATTGTGTACCTTGATTGATGAAAGGATGTTTGGAGGTTAGTGATGCGTAGTCCACGACCATTATCATTMAGTTCTTTGCGAACGGTTYCWCTTTCAGAGCGTRAAAAAGATTGTGATGAACGTGATTTTGSTGCGCCATATCGTGGTGGYGGTGYTTTRGCRGAYTTTTTATGTAGCCTRCCAAACCGAGGWRCTGCGGCAGATTTRTTTTGTTTGCGGGATGCTATTATYACAGCGCATAAACATCAGCGTAGTGTGATTRTTGGTTGTGGTGGGCATGTTATTGATGCTGGTTTAAGYCCGTTAATTTGYCGCYTGATTGAGCAAAAARTYATTACTGGKCTAGCTTTGACKGGTGAAGCGYTATTGCARGATGTGGAAATTKCTTTKAGTGGRCGAACAGTMGSTTATMGAGAYCAAGATTTAATMAGTGGTAGTTTTGGMRTTACAGAAGAAACTGGAAARTTGATYAATGATGCGATYAAYTTTGCAGCGATTGAAAATTTAGGTATTGGTAAAAGTGTTGGGCARTATTTAATCMATGCCGAGTTGCGGCATCTTGATCATTCGGTGCTTGCAACGGCCTGTCGTTATGGGGTTCCTGTAACAGTTCATCCGGTGATTGGAGCGGATGCTTTTAATTTGCACCCGTTGGCACATGGTGAATCATTGGGGGCGGCAGGTATGCGCGATTTCCGCTTGCTGGCAGGCATGATGTCCGAAGCCAGTGGCGGTGTATTGTTGAATGTGGCTTCGGGTGTTGTATTGCCGCGTATGTTTTTACAAGCAGTGGATGCAGCGCGTAATTTAGGCAAAACGATAGAAAATCTAAATACGGCTGTCATTGATACTTCAGCAAGTGAGATGGCAGTGGCGGATGTTGTTGGGCGCATATCACAATTGGGCGGTAAGGGTTACTGCTTGCAGGGTTCATGTGAAATTTTATTGCCATTGCTTTTTGCAGCAGTGTTGGATGTATTGGGAGGTGATTTTGATACAATTTGATGACAAGAATAATGAGCATAATTGGAATAAGCGTCAGAGTAAGAAATCTTGGGGTTTGTATGTGTCGGTTGGTTTGTTATGTGTACTCTTGGCATGGCTGTTGGGTGGAACTGGATGAAAATCATGGAGGTTAGGGTGTTTTCAAGAATATATGTGCGGGTGTTATTATTACTGCTGTGTGCGGGGCTTAACACAGCTTGTGTGAGCAGTATTATTTTGGGTGGAGCTGCCGCCACAACGGCTGCATTTGATGAGCGCCCTGTGGGGCAGCATTTTGATGATGTCAGCATTGCAACGGAGATTGATGCGCGTTTGATTACTGAGAAAGATATGCCATCGCGTTGGGTGAGTATTGAGGTGATTGAAGGTGTTGTGATACTAACAGGCTATTTGCCGAGTCAGTCGCATATTGATCGTGCATTATTCATATCGCGCTCTGTTCAGGGTGTAAGCAAGATTGATAATCAATTGCATATTGGCGTGCCATCCACGAGAAGCTTGTTTAGTGATAGTTGGATTACAACACAGGTAAAGACCAAGTTTTTTAATGATAAACTGGTTAGTGGCATGAGTGTGCATGTTGAAACTGTTGCTGGAAAAGTTTATTTGCAAGGTGTTCTAGCATCGGAAGCACAGCGTTACCGTGCTATGGAGCTAACCCGATCCGTGCAAGGGGTTACTGCGGTTGTTGATCTATTGCGATTGAAGTAATGGGGAAATCTTTGGTGCTACTGGAAGATCTTTGCCAACAACGTCAAACATGGAAAGAGCAAGGCAAGCGGGTGGTGTTTACCAATGGTTGTTTTGATTTATTGCACCCTGGGCACATCACTTATTTGCAAGATGCCAAAGCATTGGGCGATATTTTGATTGTTGGTTTAAATGATGATGCTTCTATTCGTCGTTTGAAGGGTGATGCACGCCCTATCAATACTTTACAAGATCGAGCAGTGATGTTGGCAGCTTTAAAACCTGTGGATGCGGTTGTGGCTTTTTCAGAAGATACACCCTTCAAGTTGATTTCGGCTTTATTGCCTGATGTTTTGGTGAAAGGCGGTGATTATACACCTGATAACATTGTTGGCGCAGATGTTGTACAAGCTGCTGGTGGTCATGTGACGACGATTGCATTTTTGGAAGGTTATTCATCAACACGCTTGATACAGAGAATTAAAGCCTTGGAGACATAAATTGGCAGCAAGGCCATTAAAAATTATTGCTGATGAACATATTTGGGGTATAAAATCAGCATGTGCGCATTTATCAGGTTATGATGTGGATTTGCGTGTGTTAGCGCCCAAAGATATTACAGCARATGCAGTYAAAGATATTGATATATTATTAACCAGAACGGGCACAAAGGTTGGCGCAGCATTGCTTGCAGATTCAAGTGTGCGATTTGCGGGCACAGCCACCATTGGTGATGATCATTATGATAAAGTGTGGCTTGATGCGCATGACGTAACGTGGGCAACAGCAGCAGGCTCTTCGACTGATTCAGTCTTGGAATATATGTTGGCGGCATTATTGGTGTTGCAGAATCAGCATAAAATTAATTTATCATCGATGACCTTGGGTATTATTGGGGCAGGGCGTATTGGTGGTAAACTTGCTGATATTTGCAAAGCTTTGGCTATAAAGGTATTGGTGAATGATCCGCCACGCCAACGTTTGGAAGGTGATGAAGGTTTTGTGCGTTTGGATGTGCTGTTGCAGCAGTCTGATATTCTCACATTGCACACACCGTTGATTGCTGAAGGAGGGGATAAAACCCATCACTTATTGGATGCCAAACACTTAAAAGCATTTCAAGGTAAGGTGATTATAAATGCTGCACGCGGTTCGTGTATTGATAATAGGGCTTTGTTGGCTTGGCTGAACAGCAAGCAAGATGTGTATGCTGTTTTGGATTGTTGGGAAGGTGAGCCTGCTATTTCTCCCGAACTATTGGGGCATGAGCAGTGTGTGATTGCGACACCACATATCGCAGGGCATTCACTGGATGGGAAAGCTGCGAATACACAATATATTTATGAGGCTTTGTGTGCTTACTTGAATGTGAAGCCTGTGTGGCAGATGAATGATGATTTGCCTGATATTCCTTTTATTGATGATGAAAACATTGAATCTTGGGCTGCTTTGTATGATAAAGTTAGCTGTGTGTATGCCATTAAGCAGGATCATGCTGCACTGGTGTCCTGTGCAGGCTTTCATGAGCATGACATAGCTGAGAGATTTATTTATTTGCGACGGCATTACCCCGTGCGGCGCGCATGGAAAAAGCAATCTTTGGCATTATCGCAAATACTGCATGCAACACATTCAGGAGTATTACGATGAATCAAAAGCAGAATGATTATTTGGTCTGGATGGATTTGGAAATGACAGGTCTTGACCCTAATGTAGATACCATTCTTGAGATTGCGACGATTATCACTGATGGGCAATTAAACACTGTTGCAGAAGGTCCGAATATTGTCATTCATCAGCCTGACTCTGTATTGGCGGCGATGGGTGATTGGTGCAAAGAGCATCATGGTGGTTCGGGTTTATCTGCAAAAGTTCGAGCATCAACGATTTCGATGCTTGATGCCGAACTGCAAAGTTTGGATTTTATTAAAAGTCATGTACCCAAAGGTGTATCACCACTTTGTGGCAACTCCATTCACCAAGACCGTCGTTTTTTGGTGCCTTATATGCCGACATTAGAGGCTTATTTACATTATCGAAATATTGATGTCAGTACAGTGAAAGAATTGACGAGACGCTGGTACCCTAATATTGAAGCCCCCAAGAAAGTAGGTGAGCATTTGGCCTTGGCAGATGTTCGTGAATCGATTGCTGAGCTGAAATTTTATCGTAAAAAGGTTTTTAATGCGAATATTCTATAAGAGGTGCTTAGCCGCTAAAATCAAGTGTTAAAATCAAAATTTTGTGTGGTTTTGAGCTCTTGTGCAGGCGTGATAGAGCATATGCAATAATTGCTGCCACCCTTGGTTATTTCAACTATTTTAAAATAGGCTCCCTTGCCATCTTGTTTAAGTATAAATGCCATGTTTTTAAAAATACGACAGTCGGGGAATACAGCAGTGTGGTAATGCTTTCCTGGCTTGACCAATACAGGCCAGCTACGTGCCATGGATGCATCATCTGTTGCACCACCCATAATCATACCTTGATATAGTTTGAAGTCATGTTTGAAGAAGTGAATACCCATACGCTGCTCGCCAACTTTAACTTCTTTGAGCCAACTAATAATGCCTAACATTGGCTCATTATTGTGAGGTATCCAACTCATGCCAACCAGTGAGCTTACTGCTGATGGGGGGATTTTATCGCCCAATTTTTCTAACCCTACGCCACTTTTACTTATATCAGTGATGGACCAAGTTTCAGGTGTCATATGATCCGATGNTGCAAATTCATATTCATCCAAGATTTGTGCGGCATGTGCCTCTGTAAAGGCTTTTGCAGCCTCCCATTCAATGACYARGCGGGTGCCAGCATATGCCTGACGATCAGCTTTTCTATCACGGCTGCGCAAGGTATTTAGGATAGCATTGCCACCAATAACGGTGCCGTGTAATGCTTCTTCGGTATGCAAGTCATTGCGTTGCAAGGCGGGGTTTTTCAAAACGGTTTCAACACGGTCTACTGCTGTAATTAACCGCTCAACAAAGCGATCTGCAACAATAACAATCATATCACTATTGATGTCGTCAGGTAATGAGGATGTAACTTTGGCAGCATCATTGGGGCGACTGCAATAGGTAATGATGAAAGTTTCCCCAGATATTTTCTTTGTTTTATCAGTTTTACGCAGGAAGCATGGTTCTAAAATATTGGTGTGGTGTTGTAATTCTTGCCATGTGATTTGTTGCTCATGGGGTGTTTTGCTGTAGAAATCTAGCATACGCATTATTTCATGATTGCTAACAGCTTGAAATAAGCGTTTTTTCTCAGATATATCTGCTTTGTTAAGGGCTGGAAGAACACTAAGACCGAGGCGCATAAGATCAAATGCTTGTCTGGTTGTAAGCACGGCWGGTGATTGGTATTKYTCAAGACCAATRCGTAACATTTTGACTGCTAATTCCAATGCGTTAGAGACCATRTCCACCARAATACGGTAATARGCRGGYTCATTKCGGGCRGCTTTACGAACCARRTCGACACCAATTTTGTGAGCATTTAGTACTGCTGCAGTCATTTCAGCGTCAAATAATTCCAACTCACGCTCAAATCTTCCTAATACTTTTAGCCTATAATGCAATGGAATCAGCGGGTTGGAATTGAGCTTGGCTAAGTATGATTTAATACTTTTTTGCAGTAAAAGTTTTTCATCACTGGAACTGCCTGAAATGTATTGGCTTAAACGTTTTTCAATATCCGTAAATGGTAGTGTYAGYGCATCGGTTAGAAGYTCGGCTTTGCCAAGTTCAAGYTTTTGAGGGTGYAGTCGTAGRTCAGTGTCCAGTTCAAAGGACACTGTTTCCATGAGYCGRTTTGCWTCTTCTGYGCTTGTACCTTGCTGCATATAGTTCCTTATGGTGCATTTTAATTATGCATGGGTCTACTATGAAATAGCTGTTTTTGTAGCATTTGTCRAAGCTTTGCAATGGAATAGGTATATTGTTTGATTATTGATAGGTGTTATTTCACCTATCTCATGCGGGTGCTTGACCATAGCCAGTCTATAACCATAATGCCGCCTTCTTTGGTCGCTTGATCAGAGTGGAGGCTGTGTGTCACATAAGGTGTGTATCAATCTTCAGGATATTTCAGAAGCGGGGAAATCTTGGGATATGAATGTTTCTGCTAAGGTTTTGATGGATGCAGAGCTTGGTGATGTCAATGCTTTGGTGAATGTGTGCGATGATGCTCATTGGCAGGGATTGATTCAGAAAGCGTATGGTATTTATACSTTGCGCGGCGAGTGGACAGTTGCTTTGTTGAGACAGTGTGATCGTTGTATAGGTGAGTTTGAATGGACATCCACAGGCAATGCTKCCCGCAGTTATGCATTTGAAGAGCAACTTGATATGGATGAAGATGAGCGAGCGGATATCGAAGTTGTTRCGCCACCRGGYATGTTGMATTTGGTRGATGTTYTGCGTGAAGAAGTTTGGTTGGCATGGAAACCTTGYGTAATATGTRAGGATTCRTGTAAAGGTTTGTGTCAGGGTTGTGGTGTGAATCTCAATCATGATGTATGTCAGTGTAGTGGTGATCRTAGTGATAAYCCCTTTGCTGCATTGGCGAAAATGAAATTTGATACTTAATTATGAATGTATATTATTTATGGTGAAGTATCAGTTAATGAGCAGGAGTAAGTGAAATGGCAGTTCCAAAGAGAAAAACCAGTAAATCAAAACGTAATATGCGTCGTTCCCATGATGGTATTACTGTTGCAGCAATGAGTGAATGTCCTGAATGTGGCGAGACTATGCGCCCACATCATGCATGTCAGAGCTGTGGTCAATACAAAGGCCGCGAGGTTCTTGAGAAAGCTGAAGCTTAATGCCCTCTATGGATGAGTCCAATATGAGTCGAATTTTAGTCGATGGACATGGTGGGGATAATGCCCCTCATGTTGTTATTGATGCGTTGKCTCAGGTACTCGCCAAACAAAGTGGCAGTGTGAAATTCGGTATTTGCGGGCAACCCGAAGTATTGCTTCCTGTATTGCGTGAAAAGGGCTTGGAAGAAGTTGTGGATATTATCCCAGCGGTAGATGTGATTGATATGTGTGACCCTCCAGCCATAGCCCTTCGCCGCAAAAAACAATCTTCGATTCATGTCGGAGCGCGTGGTGTGCGTGATGGTGCGTGGGATGCGATGGTCAGCGCTGGTAATACAGGCGCTTTGATGGCTATTTCAAAATTTATTTTGAAGACTTTGCCTGGTATTGATCGACCTGCGGTGTCATCCATGATTCCAGCGGAAGGTGGTAGCACTTTCTTTCTTGATATTGGCGCTAATGTTGATTGCTCTTCAGAGCATTTGGTGCAATTTGCTGTGATGGGCAGTTGTTATCTGCAAGCGGCAGAAGGCATCGAATCGCCACGTGTTGGTTTGTTGAATATCGGTTCTGAAGATATTAAAGGCACGGATGTTATTAAAGTCGCAGCGGCACGTTTGCGCGAATCAAATTTAAATTTTATTGGTAATGTTGAAGGTACGGATATATTCACAGATAAGGTGGATGTGGTGGTATGTGATGGTTTTGTGGGCAATGTTGCATTAAAATCTATGGAAGGTTTGGCAAAGCTCATGTTGAACCAAATCAAAAAAGAATTGACCTCATCGGTGGTTGCCAAGGCAGGCGCTTTGTTGGCGGGTAGTGCTCTACGCCGTGTGAAAGACTCTTTGCATCCAAGCGAACATAATGGCGCACCTCTTTTGGGTTTGAATGGCATTGTTGTGAAAAGCCATGGTTCTGCGGATGCTTATGCTTATGCCTGTGCCATCGATGTGGCTATTCGAGAAGTTGAAGCAAAGCTTATTGAGCGTACACTTGAGAGCATGAATCAAATGGCGGATGTGGCATGAGTTTAAACACCCATATTGTTGGTGTTGGCGGCTATTTGCCTGAACGAATTTTAAGCAATGAAGAGCTATCAACCATGGTCGATACCTCCGATGCATGGATTCGTGAGCGTACAGGCATCACACAAAGACATATTATTGCTGAGAATCAACAAACATCTGATTTGGCGACAGGCGCTGCCAAACAAGCATTGGATGATGCAGGTATCAGTATTGATGATATTGATGCGCTGGTGGTTGCAACGACAACACCCGATATGATTTTTCCTTCTACAGCTAGCATTGTACAATATAAATTGGGCGGTAAAGATTTTCCTGCTTGGGATATTCAGGCGGTTTGCTCAGGGTTTGTGTATGGTTTGGCACAAGTGGATGGCATGATGCGTTCAGGCATGTTCAAACGCGTATTGCTGATTGGTGCTGAATCCATGTCGCGTATTGTAGATTGGACGGATCGCAATACCTGTGTGCTGTTTGGTGATGGTGCAGGTGCGGTGGTGTTGGAAGCCAAAGAAGAGCAGGGCGGTATGATTGGCTCTGTTTTGCATTGTGATGGTTCATATCGGCAATTATTGATGGCAGAGCACAAGTATGAAGGCAATGCGCCKGGCAAAAAAGTTGATTTTCGTGTGGATGCAGCAGGTGTTGCGGCTGTTGAAATGAAGGGTAATGAAGTATTTCGTGTGGCRGTMACCAAAYTAAGTGAAGTGGTGGGTGAGGTGCTTGAAAAAYACGAAATGAGTAAAGCCGATGTGGATTGGTTGATTCCGCATCAGGCAAATATTCGTATTTTAAAAGCCACYGCYAAAAARATGCAGATGGCTGAAGMGCGTATGGCMRTRACGGTTGATCARCATGCCAAYACATCATCAGCCAGTGTGCCAYTGGCATTGAATCATTTGTATCGTCAAGGTAAGTTTAAATCAGGGCAAGTATTGCTGCTGGAAGCATTTGCKGGTGGTTTTGCTTGGGGYGCAAATCTTGTGAGRTGGAGTAAATAGTGAGTCAGAATTTAGYRGRRAAYTTRGCRTTTTTCTTTCCAGGYCAAGGTTCTCAGTCCAAAGGYATGCTKGCTGATTTTTTAGMGMAAGAAAGYATTGTACAAGAYRYTTTTTCTGAAGCTTCGGATGTTTTGTCYTATGATATGKCTGCTTTGGTATTGGWTGATGCCGAAGRTAAACTTMATCAAACTGAATATACSCAACCAGCATTATTGACGGCTTCAACCGCYTTGTTTCGTTTATGGCAATCACGYGRTGGTGCTATGCCAGCACAGATGGCAGGGCATAGTTTGGGCGAATATTCAGCATTGGTTGCTGCGGGCGTTTTGGATTTTAAAGATGCTGCTGCTTTGGTGGCTTTTCGTGGACAATCCATGATGCAAGCTGTGCCTGCGGGCGTGGGTAAAATGGCAGCTATCATTGGTTTGGATGATGACAAAGTAGTAGCACTTTGTGCCGCGACTTCTAATGAAAATGATAACGTATGGGCAGCGAATTTTAATTGCCCTGGACAGTTGGTTGTGGCAGGTCATGCAGCGGCAGTTGAGCGTTTGATGGTTGCTGCCAAAGAGGCTGGCGCAAAACGTGCATTACCCTTGGCAGTGAGTGCCCCATCCCACACACCATTGATGCAATCTGCTGCGGATGCTATGCAAGAAAAACTATCCCAGACAACATTGCATGCGCCGCTATGCCCCGTATGGAGCAATGCACGCGCTGTTGCATTAAATGATGTCGAAGATATTCGTGCCGCTTTGGTAGAGCAATTGGTATCGCCTGTGCGTTGGACAGAAACGATTCAAAAAATTGCCTCTGTGGGCATTACATCAGCAGTTGAAATGGGGCCAGGTAAAGTATTGTCGGGATTGGTTCGRCGTATTGATAAGAATCTTTCTGTTGCATCAGTATTTAGCCCTGATTTAATGGATAAGGCGGTAAACCATGAGTGATAATAGACCTGTTGCAGTTGTTACAGGCGCAAGCCGTGGTATTGGTTTTGCCGTAGCAGAAAAGCTAGCGAAGGCTGGTTATGATTTGGCAATTTGTGCGACCCGTGAAGCAACAGTGAATGCTGCTGCGGATAAATTATTGGCACACGGTGGRCAAGTATCTGCACATGTTGTGAATGTAACAGATGCTGATGCTGTGAAAGCATTTATTCAGGCTGTGGTGAAGCAATTTTCTCGTTTGGATGTATTGGTGAATAACGCAGGTATTACCARAGATGGYCTTGCTATGCGCATGAAAGCGGATGATTGGAAGTCGGTGATTGATACCAATCTATCATCGGTATTTTATGCTTCACAAGCGGTGTTAAAACCAATGATGAAAGCCAGATTTGGGCGTATTATCAATATTTCATCGGTGGTTGCATCCATGGGTAATGCTGGTCAGTTGAACTACTGTGCATCCAAAGGTGGTATTGATGCCATGACGCGTTCTTTGGCAAAAGAAGTGGGTTCACGTAACATTACTGTGAATGCTATTGCACCGGGTTTTATTGCTACGGATATGACTGCTGATTTGGGTGAGGATGCACATGCATCATTAACCAGTCAGATTCCTTTGGGGCGTTTGGGAAGTCCTGAAGATGTTGCCGCAGCAGTATTGTTTTTAGCTTCTGATTCAGGGGCTTACATTACTGGTCAGGTGTTGCATGTGAACGGTGGCATGCACATGTAAAAAAGAATTGCCCATTTGGGCAGTGCGTTTGATGTAAATGAATGATGCAAATTCTTGACAGTGCTTAAAGTGATGTTTAGAAGCCACATCATATTCGATAGGGAGGACATATATGTCTGCAGAAATTGAAACTAAAATTATTAAGATTGTTGCTGATCAGCTAAACGTTGATGAAAGTGAAATCAATTCAGATTCATCATTTGTTGATGATTTGGGTGCTGATTCATTGGATACTGTTGAATTGGTTATGGCGTTCGAAGAAGAATTCGGCGTTGAAATTCCAGATGATGATGCTGAAAAAATTCAAAGCGTACAAAACGCTATCGATTACGTAGCTGCTAAGGCTGAGTAATATGACACAACGCGTTGTAGTGACGGGTRTTGGKYTRGTTACACCACTCGGTACAGGTACAGATAAAACATGGAACAACCTTATTGCTGGAAAATCTGGCATAGGACGTATTACGCATTTTGATGCGGAAGCGGCGGGCATGGCTTGTACCATTGCTGGTGAAGTTCGTGATTTTGATGTTAACGCGTTTATAAATCGGAAAGATGCACGTAAAATGGATGCATTCATCCACTATGGTGTGGCTGCGGCGCAAATGGCGTTGGAGCAATCTGGTTTGGAAATTACTGAAGAAAATGCACAACGTGTGGGTGTAGGTATTGGTTCTGGTATTGGTGGCATGCCTGCCATTGAAAGAACTTTACGAGCCTATGATAAAGGTGGGGCGCGTAAAATATCCCCATTTTTCATTCCGATGACCATTATCAACATGGTCTCAGGCTGGGTGTCTATGATGACAGGGGCGAAAGGTCCCAATGTTGCCACGGTAACAGCTTGTGCGACAGGTACACATGCTATTGGTGATGCTTTTGAGATGATTGCCCGTGGTGATGTGGATGCCATGTTGGCTGGTGGTACTGAAGGCTGTATCTATGAGTTGGCAGTCGGTGGTTTTTCAGCCGCTAGAGCATTATCTACACGCAATGATGAGCCTGAAAGGGCTTCACGTCCTTGGGATGTTGATCGTGATGGGTTTGTGATGGGTGAAGGGGCAGGTGTATTGATGCTCGAGTCACTTGCAACTGCTCAGGCACGTGGTGCCAACATTCTTGCTGAAGTTGTGGGTTATGGCATGTCTGCGGATGCGTATCATATTACATCTCCTTCTGGAGAAGGGGCGTATCGCGCCATGAAAATGGCTGTTGAGCGTGCTCAAATTAATACGGATCAGATTGGTTACATCAATGCACATGGTACATCGACGCCAGTGGGAGATGTAATGGAACTTCAAGCTGTGCAAAAATTATTTGGAAAAGATT
>NVTQ01000050.1 GCA_002401635.1 Pseudomonadota bacterium | reverse complement strand
TCATGTAGTCACCTTGTTGGTGATGAGTGATTTTTTGGAATGCCAGAGGAATCAAAGGGTTGTATCATGTGCCGAATGTCAATGTCGGATCTTGGGTTTTATGCTTTTCTTGTCATGGGTGTTTTTTAAGGGAGACGGTGCAATGACTTGTAAATTAAATATAAAAATACCATGTGTTGGAATGTTTTATGGTCTCTAAAAAGTTAATCGTATGTATGGCTCATGGTATGGGTGAGATAAAGGAAAAGGACTTTGAAGAGCAAGTCGAAGCTTTTAGGCAGCAGGTTGGCAAGCTTATTGGCTCTAGGTTGAATGCGCAGGTGCTTTACTGTCCAGTTTTCTTTCAGGATATTTTCCAGAAGCAACAGAGTGCTGTGTTTGAAAAGATGGATCAAGTAGGGCGATTCGATTGGAAATGGACATTTTTGCGCAAGTTTTTGTTATTTGGGTTTTCTGATGCGGCAGGTTATGAAAGCCATGCATCTGTTGGTGCGAGTGAATATGAGCGGGTGCAGGAAAGAATTCGTGATGCCATTGATAAAGCATGTGGTCTTGTAGGGAATGACTCGACAGAAGTTTTAGTGATTGCCCAGTCATTGGGTACGCAGGTGTTGAGTAATTATATTTGGGATGCCCAGCAAGATTCGGCACGTGTTCACTCGGGCATTTGGCGGAGTGGCTATGCTGGAAATGGCTCTGTTTCTACCGAACGAGAGGCTGCTAGAAGATTGAAAACAATGCGTTATTTTTTGACAACAGGCTGTAATATTCCAATATTTATTGCGGGGAAGAAGAGAATTCAAGCGATTAAGCCTGATGCTGAAGGTTATCATTTTGAATGGCATAATTATTATGATAAAGATGATGTGCTGGGTTGGCCGTTACAGCCGTTGGGTTATTTTTATGATGTGCATAGCAATGATGTGGATGCCTCATACCGTAAGGCAGTGGCTGATCATCGTATCAATGTTGGCAATATTTTCACAAGTTGGAATCCCTTTTGCCATACATATTACTGGTCGGATAAAGATTTTATTAAGCCTACAGCGGCAATGATTGAAAATTTGTTAAAATGATAGAATGGATGACAACTTTATTGACAGAATAAAGTCACAACGTATGTGTTGATTGTTTTGAAAACACCCTAAACAACTTGAATGTTTGCATTACAGCAAATAATACCTATGGTGCGCAAAAAACGTATAGGTGGAAAGAAATAATGTCTCAAAAGAAAATTACCAAAAAAGAATTATTAGTAAAAGCAGCTGAGTTTGACCTTAAAGGCGTGCAAAAGCTGAAAAAAGAAGGTTTGATTCATGCAATTCAGATTGCTGAAGGCAATGATGCTTGTTTTACAAACATTCAAAACTGTGCGGTTAGCCCTTGTCTTTATCGTGCTGAGTGTCAAACTGCTTAAAGCATAATAATTTGGTTTTCTGTGGGTTTTCTTAAGGCAGTTGTTTACCCTTGAAAATCGCAGTAAGCTGAATCATTGCAGTATTTTTTATGAGGTGAGCCGATGCCAGCTATTGAATTATTATATCAGGCTGGCTTGTCCTCGCTGCAGGGTAATATTGCCGTGATGAACGCCCAAGTTGAGCCGCGTTTGCGTGCGCTTTGTTTGCAGGTTGAATCCTATCAATTACAACAGTCTTTTAAGCCCGTATGCGATGAAATAATGAGCATGGGTTTGCAATCAACATGTGACATTGATGGCGCATTTGATGGCGTGCTTGTTTTTCCATCAAAAAATAAACTTTTAAGCTTATCCAATATGGCAAAAGCCATGCTTTTGTTGCATGAAAATGGAAAAATTATGATGGGCTGTGCGAATGTGCACGGCGCTAAATCGTATGCGTCTGCTTTAAAACAATTGGCTGGTGATGTGTCTTCAACATCAAAATCCAAATGCAGGGTATTTTCTGCTCGCAGAGATACTGGTTTTGATGAGCATTTGGCAAAACAATGGATCGATGCTGCAAAAATGCGCGATGTTGAATCACACGGCTTGTACTCGCAGCCAGGGCTATTTAGTTGGGATCGTGCTGATATAGGTTCAGCGTTGTTATTGCAGTATTTGCCAGAGTTGTCGGGTGAAGGCATGGATTTATGTTGTGGTTATGGCTTGTTATCAGATCGGATCTTGAAAAAGTTTCCAGATATTACGCAGTGGTATATGGTGGAAGCGGATCATATGGCATTACATTGTGCTAAGAAAAATACGCTGTTATGGCAGGATAAAGTGAAACTTTTCTGGCAGGATGCACAGCTTGATGGCTTGCCGAATAAATTGGATTTTGTGATTTGTAACCCGCCTTTTCATACAGGCCAGGATCAGGATATTGACTTGGGGCAGGCGATTGTGGCGCAGGCTTGCCGCAGCTTAAAACGTGGTGGACACCTTTATATGGTGGCAAACCGTAAACTACCTTATGAAGCAGTATTGGCAAAACATGTGAGAAGTCATGATACTGTGATTGAGACACAGGGCTTTAAAATCATGCATGGAGTACGGTAAGTTGGCAGAGAAAAAGGAACGTTTAGAAAAAATTCTTTCGAATTTAGGTTATGGTGCGCGTAAAGATGTGGGCTATTGGGCGCGCTCTGGTTGGATAACCGTGGATGGAAAAGTGGTGAAATCAGCATCACAAAAAGTATTACCATCGCAAATCATGCTGGAAGGCAAAGCCTTGGATCACCCTTATGGGCTAACATTGGTTTATTACAAGCCATTGGGGGCGGTGTGTTCACGCAAAGAAGATGGGCGACTTATTTATGCTGATTTTCCAGAGCGTTGGTTGGGGCGAAAGCCCGCTTTATCCAGCGTAGGTCGTTTGGATAAAGAGACATCAGGGCTGCTTGTTTTAACGGATGATGGGGCATTAAATCATCAGTTAACCAGCCCGAAACACGATATTTCCAAGACTTATGCSGTTACGYTGGCAGAGCCTTTRAAGGGYAACGAAGTGGMRAAATTAGCCAGTGGMACATTGATRYTGGATGCGGATGATMGACCGTGTAAAGCMGCAGAATTGGAARTTACAGGTGAGAAYACAGCGMATTTGGTCTTGCATGAAGGTCGTTATCATCAAGTGCGGCGTATGTTTGCTGCATTGGGCAACCATGTAAGYGATTTAGAGCGTATTCAAATTGGTGTGTTATCATTAGAATCCTTGGCTTTGAAAGCGGGCGAATACCAAACCTTTGAGTCGGATGAACTGTTACAGATGGTGGTTGGAAAGACGCTTTGACTAGATATTGTTTGGATAGAGGGATGGGGATAAATTAGTATGAGTATTTTGGCAGGCATTCATGCCGTAAAACATGCCTTGGATGCCAAGGAAAAACTGGATGAATTGTTACTGCTAAAAGGTAAAAACCATCCGCGCTTGAATGAATTGGTACATTTGGCTAAAAAGAACAAAGTGCGTGTGTCTTTTGTGCCACGCGAAGCCTTGGAGCGTTTGGCTGAAGGTGTTCCRCAYCAAGGTGTTGTGGCGCGYGTGCAGCCCAAGGGWTTGCTGGAGTTYAAGCCTTGGTTAAAGRCATTAAAAGATGTKGATACAGCGTTGSTTTTRYTGCTTGATCAGGTGACSGAYCCRCATAATCTTGGYGCRTGYATTCGYACGGCAGAGGCGGCAGGTTGTGTAGGKATTGTBGTGCCCAAAGAYCATGCTGCAAGCTTGGATTCCCCTGTTGTTGCCAAAAGTGCRTGTGGCGCATTATCTCGGCTRCCCATATTACGYGTTACAAATTTRGCACGCAGCATGAAAGACTTRCAGGATGCAGGTTTTTGGGTGTCTGGTTTGGCTGGAGAGGCTGAWRCGAGTATTTATCAGACTAAATTTAGTGGTAAAAATGCCATTGTAATGGGCGCAGAAGGCAAGGGTATGCGTCGTTTGGTGCGTGAAGGCTGTGATCAGTTGTTAAGTATTCCGATGCCAGGAAAAGTTGAGTCGTTAAATGTATCTGTGGCGACGGGTGTTGCTTTGTTTGAGGTGGTGCGTCAGACGCAGTAAAAACGTTGGCTACGTTTTAATGTGCTTTGCTAGGGTTTGTGTTGGTCAATTCAAATGACTGACCACAATATTGGCACTTTCCTTTGCCGTTTTTAAGGTTAATGTAAACCAAAGGGTGCTGACCATTGTCGGAACAGGAAACAATTTCATCGGTTGCTTTAATGGTATCTACAGTCATGTTGGTTTCCCTCCCAAGAAAGCGGCGCATCCTGTTGTTTTGTGGTTAAGAGTCAAGTTTAAATACGTGGTGTTTTTTAAGGATATGAAGCAATGAAACATGATTTGGTATTGATTGAAGGTTTAGAAATTCGTACCGTTATTGGTATTTATGATTGGGAAAGAGAGATTCGTCAAACGGTGCGCTTGGATATTGAAATGGCATGGGATATTTCCAAGGCAGGGCAAAGTGACGATATTGTCGATACTTTGGATTATAAAGCTGTATCCAAGCGCTTGATTGAGTTTGTGGAAAAATCTTCATTTGGGCTTATTGAAAAATTAGCGGAATCATGCGCGGCTATTTTATTGCAAGAGTTTCATGTGCCTTGGCTGCGTTTAAAAATGTCCAAACCAGGCGCTGTGCGTGGCTCTGAGAATGTAGCTGTATTGATTGAACGTGGTGCGGTGCCGTGACAACTGCGCTTATTGGCATGGGATCGAATATTGATCCTGAAAAATATTTGCAATATGCCAGTCAGGATATGAGGCAATATTTTTCAGCGGTTAAATATTCGAATGTGTATCAATCAGCGGCGATTGGCATGGATGGCGATGATTTTCTGAATGCTTGTTGTTTATTGAGCAATGTTCCTGAAAAAGGTGAGCTTCTTAGCTGGTTGAAAACACTGGAAGATAAATATGGTAGAGATCGTACGGAAGGCTCCTGGAAACCGCGTACTCTGGATTTGGATTTACTGATGTATGGTGATGATATACTGGATGATGATTTATCTCGTTATGCTCATGTGTTTGTTCCAGCCTCTGAATTAATTGATTTAACGTTGCCTGTCGTTACAGCAAGTGTCCTTACACAAGTGTCCTTACGCTTGTAAATCGTCGTGGCGTGTTTAAGCTTCCGCTTCGTTTATCCAGTGAGGGGGATCTCTGATGCGCATTGCTGTTCCAACTGAAACTTTGGCTTATGAAACGCGTATTGCGGCAACACCTGAAACGGTGAAGAAGTTTATTGCTGCAGGTTGTGACGTTGTTGTCCAGAAAGGTGCTGGTGAGCATGCGGATTTAACGGATGCAGCGTTTGCTGATGCTGGTGCAAGCTTGGCAGATTCATTTGCGGATACTTGTAAAGATGCTGATCTTATTGTGAAAGTGCGTGCCCCTTCGAAAGAAGAATTAACGCAATTGGCATCGGGTACGGTGGTGACTTCGTTGGTTGCGCCTTTTTCTAATCCTTTATTGAATGATTATGCCAAAGCTGGCTTGAGTTGTTTCTGTTTGGAAATGATTCCACGTATTTCACGTGCGCAAAGCATGGATGTGCTTTCTTCCCAAGCCAATATTGCAGGTTATAAGTCTATTTTCTTGGCACTTGAGCACTACAAGAGCTTTATGCCGATGCTGATGACTGCTGCGGGTACCGTGCAGCCTGCCAAGGTGCTTATCATGGGTGCTGGTGTGGCAGGTTTGCAAGCGATTGCCACTGCTCGTCGTTTGGGAGCCATGGTTGAAGTGTTTGATGTACGTGCGGCAGCCAAAGAGCAGGTGGAAAGYTTGGGWGCKAARTTTATTGAAGTGCAGCTTGAARATAGTGGSGAWRATGCAGAYGGCGAAGATGCRGSTGGTTATGCCAAAGAAATGTCRGATGAATAYAARGAAAAACAAGCAGWATTRATTGCAGAACATGCAGCYAAAKCRGAYATTATTATYACCACAGCATTGATTCCWGGTCGYCCWGCRCCTGTRTTGGTYACTGAAGAWACACTTGCTAARATGAAAGCGGGCAGTGTGATTGTGGATATGGCTGCCGAAGCAGGTGGTAATTGCCCATTAACCGAAAAAGATGCGGTATGGGTTAAAGATGGTGTGACATTGATTGGAACGAGTAATATCCCAGCCTTGATGGCGACCGATGCCAGTCAGTTGTTTGCACGCAATGTATTCAATTTTATCTCTCCGATGTTGGTAAGTGATGCGGATGGGGAGCCTGTTAACTTGAAAATTAATATGGATGATGAGGTGATTGCAGCCGCATTAATCTGTAAAGATGGCGAGTTTTTAAAACCACAGTTATTGGGTGAGAAGGAGTAGCTATGTCGGATGCTTTGTTGATTGGTGATGCTGTAGGTCAGGCAGCTCATGCTGGGCAAGTTGTTGTGCAAAGTGCTGACCCGTTTATGATGTCATTTTCTGTTTTCATATTGGCGATTTTTATTGGTTATCATGTGGTTTGGAATGTAACACCTGCGTTGCATACACCATTGATGAGTGTGACCAATGCGATTTCCAGTATCGTGATTGTTGGAGCAATTATTGCGGGTGGACCGCTTGAAATGAATCTGCCAACGGTATTAGGTCTGATTGCGGTTGGGCTTGCATCAGTGAATATTTTTGGTGGTTTTATGGTCACACAACGCATGCTTGCCATGTTTAAGAAACGCTCGTAAGACACGTAAAGGTAAAGGGGAAGTTATGTTATCCGCAAATATGGTGGCATTGGCCTATTTGGTCGCATCGGTGTTAATTATTTTAGCGCTCAAGGGTTTGGCATCGCCTGAATCTTCACGTCGAGGCAATACATTTGGCATGGTTGGCTTGTTTATTGCAGTTGTTGTGACGTTACAATTATCATCCGTGGAGAATTACACATGGATATTCGTTGCCATTGCAGTGGGCGGCTTGATTGGCGCAGTCACGGCGAAGAAAGTTCCCATGACGCATATGCCGCAAACCGTTGCATTTATGCATGCATTGGTAGGTTTGGCTGCGGTATTTATTGCTATATCAGCCTTTGCCAATCCTGTTGGTTATGGTATTGCTGATGCGACAGGAAGCTTGCATGTTGCCAGCCGTATTGAATTATTTTTGGGGACATTTATTGGTGCGATTACATTTACCGCATCATTGATTGCTTTTGGTAAATTGCATGGCTCATTATCGGGTCGTCCCGTGACTTTTGCAGGCCAGCATTTGCTTAATTTGTTCTTGGGTGTTGTGATGATTGGTGCAGGTGTGATGTTTTGCATAGAGCCTACTTGGGCACCATTTTTAATCATGTTGGGTGTTGCTCTGCTGTTGGGTGTGTTGTTGATTATTCCAATTGGTGGCGCAGATATGCCTGTGATTGTGTCGATGCTGAACTCCTATTCGGGTTGGGCAGCAGCGGGCATTGGTTTCACGCTGGGTAATAACATGCTGATTATTGCAGGTGCTTTGGTGGGCTCATCGGGCGCAATTCTTTCGTATATTATGTGTAAAGCTATGAACCGTTCGTTGTTTAATGTGTTGTTGGGCGGTTTTGGCGGAGATGGCCCTGCTGCAACAGCCAGTGGTGAGCGTGAAGATAGACCCTTTAAATCGGGAGCTGCAGAAGATGCAGCTTTTTTACTTCAAAATGCACGCAGTGTGGTGATTGTGCCTGGTTATGGTTTGGCTGTGGCGCGTGCGCAACATGCACTCAAAGAAGTCGTGGACTTATTATTGAAGCAGGGTGTGCAGGTGAAATTTGCCATTCATCCTGTGGCAGGGCGCATGCCTGGTCATATGAATGTATTGTTGGCAGAGGCCGATGTGCCTTATGATATTGTGCATGAGATGGATGAGATTAACCCAGAATTTTCGGATACCGATGTGGTTTTGGTGATCGGTGCCAATGATGTAACCAACCCTTCTGCAAAAACAGATCCGACCAGCCCAATTTATGGCATGCCAATTTTAGAAGTTTCAAAAGCAGCCCATGTTCTCATCATTAAACGTTCATTATCTGTGGGTTATGCAGGTTTGGATAATGATTTGTTTTACATGGATAAAACCATGATGATTTTCGATGATGCCAAAAAGGCATGTGAGTCACTTATTCAAGTCTTGGATTAATTCTAAACCTGTCTGTTAAAGTTTGTTTGAAGTTTTTATGTGATAGGCTATTGTGTATTTATAGGCATAAATAAAACCAATTATTTTGTGACGCAGGTCATTTTTTCGTAAGTTTAAACCCCTAGCATGACCTTTCTTGAATATAAGGGAGTCCTGTGATGTTTAACTATATATTGGTATCGCTACGTATTTTAATCACTTCTTTGGTATTGATGTTTTTCACATCATCAGCTTGTGCCATGAGCATGGATGATGTCGAACAGCGCATGGGCGAAGCTGAGCAGCTTCGTGCCGCTGAATTTTCGCCAGAACATTATGGTGAAGCCAAAGAGTCTTTGGTAGATGCCAAAAAATACATTCAAATGGGAAAAAATGATAAGGCTAGAAAAGCCTTGGATAAAAGTGCGAATGAGCTTGAGCAGGCTATTTTAGCAGTGCAGACCATGAGTTCGAAATTTTCAGGGTTGGTGGAGTCCCGTGATCGTATGCAAATGACCGATGCGAGTTATTTGCGTGATGATTTGGTATTGCGCGCCGAACAAGATTTTAACCGTGTTGTCAAATATGTTGAAGATGGAAATATGGAGCGGGCAAAGGAGCGGGCTAAATTTGCTTTGCAGACGCTTCGCTCGGCACAAGTTGTTTCCTTGCGTAAGCAGTTTGTACGCCCTGTGGTATTGAAAGTAGCGGCAGGTCGCAAGTTAAAAGCCAGAGAATATGCGCCCAAGGCGACAGCTACAGCAGTTCGCTTGAGAAAAGAAGTCGAACATTTGGTTAAAAGCAGCCCAGATAAGCAGGTGAAAATGCATGCGCTTGCGCAACAAGGGCAGGCTAAAGCGGAACGTGCGATTGAGGTGGCGAAGTTGGGTCGCAAGATGCGCGAAGATCCATCCATGGTTGAAACATTGCGTGATGCTGAAGAAAATCGGCTTAATGCTCTGGGCAAACAGTTGGGTATTAATCTTAGTGGTGCGCATAGTGCGGAACAGCAGGCACTGTTATTGCAGCAAGCTGTACTGGCCATGCAGAAAACTTATCAGAAACAGCTTCAAGATTCTGATAAAGTCATTGCCTCGCTCAATGCGAAGATGGGCATTTATGAAGGTGATCTTGCTAGCATGAATGAATTGCGTAGAAAGCTGCAGCTTAAACGGGATGCCGAAGCGAAAATTGAGCGGCTGACCAAGTTGTTTAATCCTGATGATGTTGAAATTCTTTTAACACCTGATGCGGATGTTATTTTGCGCATGAAACGCCTGAATTTCCGTAGTGGTAGTGCTGTAATTCCACCCAATACATACGCGATGATTGATAGTGCAGTGCAGTCTATTTTGATGTTCTCTGATCGTTCAATACGTGTGGAAGGGCATACGGATTCTGCGGGTGGTAATCTTTATAACCAAGCCTTATCAGAGCGGCGTTCGGATGCAGTGAAAGCTTATTTGATGGCGAAGCTTGAAGAGTCCCGCACTATTGAATCGGTAGGTTTTGGCGAAGAAAAACCCATTGCCAACAATGAAACATTACAAGGGCGAGAAAAAAATCGCCGTATTGATATTGTTTTACTTGCACCACGGTCTTAAGGGTTACATTTTTCAAACAAACAAGATTGAAATAGTCCTGTATAGACAATCGCGGCAATAGCTGCTTCACTATTGATAGGTGTTGTACGCCTTGTGAAGTGGTTTGTTGAAGGAGGTTGTTATGTTTCTGAAAGATATGAATAATGGTGATTTGGTGGATGTACTGGATGTAAATGCGTTAATGGATCCAAGTATTGGAGATATTTCCGTACGTTATCAATCGGGTGAAGAGGTTGGTGATCCAATGGATACGAGTAAAGAGCATTTGCTGTTTCCGTCTGGAGAAGCTTTGCCTGAATGTTGGCGTAATATGCATTATCGGGTGAGTTTTTGATTGTAAGGGGTAGAAATGAAACAAATGGGCGGCCTTGGGTCGCCCTTTTTTTTGTTTTGGGTATGATGTCGCCCTGACGGTCATGACCGTCTATTGTTTCATGTTAGGGAGTGAGCATGTCCAAGACATTGTTTGAAAAAGTTTGGCAACAGCATGTGGTGAAAGCCAATGATGATGGTTCCGTATTATTATATATTGATAGGCAATTGGTGCATGAAGTGACCAGCCCGCAAGCATTTGAAGGCTTGAGACAGGCTGGGCGTAAGCCTTGGCGAGTAAGTGCGTCTGTTGCAACACCTGACCATAATGTGCCAACAACAGGTTTGGAGTTTGGTATTACAGATCCTGTGGCGCGCACACAGGTCGAAGCCTTGGATGCGAACTGTAAAGAGTTTGGTATCACTGAATTTAAGATGGGTGACATTCGTCAGGGTATTGTGCATGTGGTTGGCCCTGAACAAGGTTTGGTCTTACCAGGCATGACAGTTGTGTGTGGTGATTCACATACCTCCACCCATGGTGCGTTGGGTGCGATTGCCATGGGTATTGGCACATCTGAAGTGGAGCATGTGCTAGCAACGCAGTGTTTGATTCAGAAGAAACCCAAAGTGATGCGTATTTCTGTGGATGGTGTTTTGCCTGAAAGTATTACAGGCAAGGATGTGGCTTTATATATTATTGGCAAAATCGGCACGGCTGGCGGTACGGGTTATGCGATTGAATTTGCAGGTTCTGCCATTCGTTCATTAAGCATGGAAGGGCGCATGAGTCTTTGTAATATGACCATTGAAGCAGGCGCGCGTTGTGGCATGGTTGGGGTAGATGATGTCACCATTGATTATGTTAAAGGTCGTCCGTCTTCGCCAACAGGTGATGTATGGAAACAAGCAGAGCTAGCATGGCGCGAATTACATTCCGATGTCGATGCTGTATTTGATAAAGAACTAAACTTAAATGCTGTAGATATTGTGCCGCAGGTGACTTGGGGAACCAGCCCTGAAATGGTTGTGCCGATTACAGGCTCAACACCAGCTTTGCTTGATGCCAAAGATGATGTGCAGCGTGAAGGCTGGACGCGGGCATTTGAATATATGGGTTTGCAAGAAAATACACCCATGTCGGAGATCTTGATTGATAAAGTGTTTATTGGCTCTTGTACCAATGCGCGCATTGAAGATTTCCGTGCCGCTGCGGCGATTGCTAAAGGTCATAAGGTTGCCGATAATGTGAAATTGGCAATGGTGGTGCCAGGTTCGGGTTTGGTGAAAAAACAAGCCGAAGAAGAGGGGCTGGATGTGATTTTTAAAGCGGCAGGCTTTGAATGGCGTGAACCAGGCTGCTCGATGTGTTTGGCAATGAATGCGGATCGTTTGAATGCGGGCGAGCGTTGTGCCTCCACATCCAATCGTAATTTTGAAGGTCGTCAGGGTGCTGGCGGGCGCACACATTTGGTGAGTCCTGCTATGGCAGCAGCAGCGGCGATTAAAGGTCACTTTGTTGATGTAAGAGGGTGGAAATAGTCATGCAAGCATTTACGACGTTAAACGGATTGGTTGTGCCAATAGATAGGGCAAATGTGGATACGGATGCGATTATTCCAAAGCAATTTTTAAAAAGCATCAAGCGCACGGGTTATGGGCCATTTTTATTTGATGAATGGCGCTATGAAGATGTTGGACAACCTGARATGGATTGCACCAATCGCCCCATTCGYAAAGAWTTTGTATTGAATCAAGCGCGYTATCAAGGCGCRCAGGTCATGTTGGCGAGGGAAAACTTTGGTTGCGGATCATCGCGTGAGCATGCGCCGTGGGCAATCTTGGATTACGGTGTCTCATGTGTGATTGCAACGAGTTTTGCAGATATTTTTTATAATAACTGCTTTAAAAATGGCATTTTGCCGATTGTTCTTGATGGTGCGAAAATGGATGTGTTGTTTGCTGAAACACTGGCGCAAGAAGGCTATCCATTGCGCATCGATTTGCATGCGCAAACAGTTMCAACGCCGAAGGGGCAAGTATTCTCATTTGAGGTGGATGATTTCCGCAAGCATTGCCTATTGAATGGCTTGGATGACATTGCATTGACCTTGGAAGATGCAGATACGATCCATGCTTATGAGCAAAAGCGCAACAAAGAAGCTGCTTGGCTGTTTTAGGCGTATTGCTGGATGTAAGGATGAATGTTTGATGTAGACTGACGTTTGCAGAGGTATTTTTTCACTGTTGTAGGTTGGTAAGGCGAAGTTTATTGCCGGAGGGTGTAAAAATTCCTTTATTGGGGTGCTTGCAGCCAATTGAGAAAAGCATCAAGCTTTGCAACTATATAAAAACCTTTAATAGGCTTAAACGGATTTATGAACAGGAGATGAGAAAATGAAAAAATATATATTGATAGTGACGGTTTTGCTTCTTACATCATGCATATCGCCGAATGATCCGAATAAGCATACCAAACAAAATGCTGCGGGCGGTGCGGCTGCGGGTGCTTTGCTTGGCGCGATTATTGGTTATCAGGGAGACCATTCTGGTGGTGCATTGCGCGGTGCTTTGGCGGGTGCGGCGATTGGTGGTGTACTGGGTGCTGGCACAGGTATTTACATGGACAAACAACAGGCTGAATTTGAGCAGCAATTGGCTTCTGAACGCCGCAGCAATCAAATTGAAGTAGAGCGTTTGAAGAATGAAAACCTTAAAATAACCATGAACTCCGAAGTCTCATTTGATTTTAACTCATCGGCATTAAAACCTGCATTTACGCGCACGTTGGATAAGGTGGCAAACATTTTGCAACGCTACCCTCGTTCAAGCATTCGTATTATTGGGCATACCGACAATGTGGGTTCTTCAGCATATAACCAGCGTTTATCTGAAGATCGTGCCAATGCTGTTGCATGGAGCTTGGAAGATGCAGGCTTGAATCCGCAACGTGTGAGTACAGAAGGGCGTGGCGAATCGCAACCGCGTGTAAGTAATGATTCAGAGGCAGGTCGCCAGCTTAACCGCCGTGTTGARATGTTGATTATACCAGATAAAGATATTCAGTAATTACCATGTTGAGAAGTGGCTGTCTTAGCCGCTTCTCACTGGTTAATTTCCACAAAGGATTCTAAAGTGACTGTTAAAGTTCAACGCAATGAGCCTTGCCCATGTGGCAGCGGTAAGAAATATAAGAAATGCTGCATGCTGCAAKAGCGGGAGCAGAATGTGGCAAGCTTGGGTCGCAAAGAGGGTGTGCAACTTGCATTAAGCTGGTTGAGCAAGCACTACAATGATGCGGTTGAGGCTTGGGTTGAAAATGTTTGGTTGGCTGGAATTGCTGATGAGCAACGCGCGGGGATTGCCAGCGCGGATGCTCGAATTCGTAGTATTCATGATATTAATCTATTAGAAAAATTACTTTCAGAGGGTGATTTTGCTGATCTGGATGGTGAGGCTAATGCATTAAAGCTGGTGCTTGCGGCTGATGATTTGGCATTGAATGATGCACAGCGTGATTATTTAAAACAATTGCCATCATGTGCGTTGCAATTGTATCAGGTCATAGCCTGTGAGGCTGGTCAAAGCTTTAGTGTGCGTGATGCGTTGAAAGGTAAAGCAAAAGTGATTGTGATTGCCGATAGCTATGCAAGTCGGATGTTTGATGTGGATGATGTGGTCGGTTTGCGTTTGCTGCAAACACCTGCGGGCATGGAAACATCAGGCGCGATTTATCATATTCCTGAAGCTTATGTTGCGGGATTAAAAGAAGCGTTGTTATCCGCAAAACCAAAAGAGCGGGCAAATATCTTGGTCGCGAACTGGCTAAAACTTGTGGCATTGCATGTTTAGAAGAAGCTAACCCGAACTATAGTGATTTAAAAAAAAAAGCCCATTTTGAGGAGTCAAAGTGGGCTTTCTTCGTTTAATAGATAATTATTTTTGTATATCCTGTTGATATATTCAAAAGCAAGATGTAAAGTTTCAGTGAATAAATATGTGAGGTGAATATGTCAGCCGTTCATACAACCGTTTTTAAGAGCAATAAAACGCAAGCTGTGCGACTACCAAAAGCTGTAGCACTCCCTGAATCTGTCAAAAAAGTTGATATTGCCGCTGTGGGTAACACGAGAATTATCTCACCTGCAGGTGAGTCTTGGGGGCAGTGGTTTGATAGCAAAGGTGTGTCGGATGATTTCATAGCTCAGCGTGAACAGCCAGCGGATCAAGAGCGTGAATCTCTTTAAACCATGATAAATATATGCTGGATACCAACATCGTGATTTATACTATCAAAAATCGTCCGCCCCATGTGCGGGAGTTGTTTCAGCAGCATGATGGACAGATGTGTATTTCTTCGGTGACGTTTGGTGAACTTATTTATGGCGCGGAGAAATCAAGGCAGGTGGAGCGTAATCTTGCAGATATTGAAGGTTTAACCGCGCGTATGGAAATTGCCGTATTTGATGAACAGGCAGCAACACACTTCGGGCAACTTAGAGCAGAGTTATCTCAAATAGGGCAACTGATTGGTTCGTATGGTATGATGATTGCAGGTCATGCAAGGTCACTGGGCTTAACCTTGGTCACCAATAATATGAAAGAGTTTGAGCGTGTAGCAGGTTTGCGCCTTGAAAATTGGGTGAATGCATAATGATAGTGACTATTTTGAAGAGGGTGATGTTGTTGCGTTAAGATTGCCGCAAACACCTGCTGGTATGGGAGCACCAGTCACTATTTATCATATTCCCGAAGAATAACCCCAACCAACCTAAATGGTTAGCTGGAGCTATTGTATTTATAGTTTTTTAGAAGTGGTAGTTAGCAGTTACAGAAATACCAGTGATTTTTGCTTTGAAGTTAGCAGTTGAATCAGTCTTATTGGAGTATTGAACATATTCAACACCAACAGAAACGGCATCTTGAACTTTGTACTCAAAACCAGCACCAAAACTAATTTGTGTTTTGGTTTTACTTGTTGTTGGATTGCCTGTTGAAACAACAGTGATTTTTGCAGTGGTTGCACCAATAAGACCATATACAGTGGCTTGATCAGAGATTGGGAATTGTGGTTTTGCTAAGTAAGAGATAAAGGTTGCTTTGGATGAGGCACCAGCTGCATCCTTTACAGTTGATGATTTGATTCCACCAACACGCAATTCAGCACCAATATATGGGTTAAAGTCTAGCCCGCCTTTCAGAAAGCCTCCAAAAGTTGAATTGCTTTTAAAGCCAGATCCAAAATCAGTGGTGAATGTTCCTAAGCCTAAGCCTACATAAGGTTTTATGTCTTGCGCCTGTGCGTTTACTGATGCAAATGCAATAAGTATGCTGGTTGCGGCTATTTTTAAAAAAGTTTTCATATTAGTTTTCTTAGTCCTATTGTTTTTAGATTTAACATGCTATCAAAAGCAAGTGCATTATAAAGCATAAGGGGGGGGGGCAAGTATTGTTGCCAGCTTTGTTAGCGCAAAATGAAAGTGTCCGCTTTTAGCAAAGTAGAAATGTCCCCTTTAGCGTACGTGCTGGAGGTTGCATATGACAGCGGAGATACTACAG
>NVTQ01000049.1 GCA_002401635.1 Pseudomonadota bacterium | reverse complement strand
TCTTTGTTCTTTAAATTTATTTATAACTCGAGTTACATAATAAGAGCCCCAAGGTGGAATGAAATACTTTTTACCATTCTCATCCTCAGCAATTGAGTCATCGGGGTGAAAATGATGAGCTATTTCATATTCGTGGCCATGTTTGAGAACAATCCCCTGAACGGGGACATACTCTGCATCAGAGTTTAATCAGCAAAATTACAGCAATTTACCAGGCAAAAGCTCGTGGCAAGAGGCACTTGCCGATACACTTGGCGAAGCCTTGGAGTTTTTTCACCTAGGTAAACCACTGATCGAAATAGTCGCGCCCGATATGGGGGCGTATTGGGATGGTGAGGGTGCATTTGGCAGCACACTACGCGAACGACTGACTACGCCATTAAAACAAGCTCTGGAGCAAGGCGATGATGTGCTGTTGATTGCACATTCGCTCGGCAGCCTGATTGCCTATGATTCACTGTGGAAACTATCGCACTATGGTGAGCATCAAAGTGTTCATGATAAAAAGATTCATACCCTGCTWACGATTGGTTCGCCATTGGCCGATGAAGCCWGCAAGCGGCAACTCAAAGGTGCAGGTTTGAGAGGCGCTCGGCGTTATCCGCATAATATCAGGCACTGGGTGAATTTTTCGGCAGAGGATGATTATGTAGCGCATGATCAGAATGTTCGTAATGATTTTATCAATATGGAAGCAGTGCTGGAAAGCCAGATTGTAGATCACCGTATCTACAATTTGGCTGTGCGCAAAGGAAAATCCAACCCGCATCACAGCATAAGTTATCTGATTCATCCTGAACTTTCAGCGGTGGTGGTCAGATGGCTAAGAAGCTAACGAGCATGAAAATTCTGTTCGCTACTATTTATGGGTTAATTTGGTGGGACTAGGGAATAAAAGAAATATAAAGGTTAATTGTTGACATCAAAGAGGAGGGAAAATGATTAAACTTAAAGCAACAATCATAAGTATGGGAATGGTCTTGAGTGTGTTGGTGTTCACACCGCTACATGCTGAAGCAGAGCCAACATTAAAACAGACCATGAATTGGTTGACCGATTATCTGGTGCGGGAGTCGGGGTGTACTTATGATGGTGATACGACTATTGCAATAACGGGAGCTTCGTATGATGCAACAGGGCAATACTTTATAATAAAAGAAGATCGAAGGGTGTTAAGTGAAAAGCCTGATGACTTGGTTACAAAGCGGATTCCATTATACGCCATAACGAAGGTAGAGACCATTTTTCGGGAAAATGCAGGTTGTGCATATGTCAAAATAGATACTGCTAAAAAGGATATTAAAATTGATGATGACTTATATTTAAGTAGTTCGAAATTACGTTTTTTTAGAACGAAAGAAGCTGCCGAAAGAGTCAGTAAAGCGCTGCGTCATGCTATGAAGCTATCGCATAAACCACACCGAAATGAGTTGTTTTAACTAGCAGTGGCTATGTAAAAACAAGAAAAGCGAGGTAAGCATATGAGGCGAGAAGAAAGTAATAAACATAGGTTTAAATTATTGATGGCTGCCACGCTGATTGTTGTGGTTCAGTTATCTATTCCGATGACTGTGCTGGCGCATAAATCTCGCAGTGGTAACTTTTATATGAATTACACCGATTTTATATCTGCTGATAAAAAGATTCTCCTTGATCGGATGTACAATAGTAACTCCGACTTCAATGGAGTATTTGGCGATAAGTGGGGTTCACCTTTAGATGCTTATATAGGTATTACAGGTGATGGCACAGCCGTTATTCATGCCAATGGTTCAGGGCGAAGCGAGGTGTTCCGCTCTATGACTGTTACAGAGGCTTCGATAGATAAATCTATAGATATGATTTTAGTAGCGGCAAAGAAGGCTGGCGACTTTCAAAAAAATATAAAAGCGATTACCAACGAGATGCGCAAGAATGATAAGTTTCGGGAACTCTTGTGGACAATGTATGCGCGGCAAAAACTTCTGCCGATAATCCAGCTTCCGCTTGGTAGTGAGCTAAAATCGGTTGAATTCTTTTTTGGAGAACAGAAATTGATACGGACTGCTTCGGGTTACACGCAGAAGTCATGGCTTGATACGACTACCTTTAATTTGGCGGGTCAGGTGATGTCCTTTTCGCGTCCAGAAAAAAGCAATAACTCAATGAAAGAAAATATGCGTTTTTATAGGGGGAAAAATGGCACATTGTTGGCTGTTTCAAAAGCCGATGGTGGTGAGATGTTGTTTCTAAGTAGAAATAGTGATGGGAAAATCACTAAGATTATCGATATGCGTGGCAAAACCCAATGTGAATATGTCTATGAGCATAGCAGGCTGATGCGGTCTAAAGATAAGGCTAATAATATCTATGCATATGATTATGATGATCATGGACGCATGGTGAACATTCATTACCAAGATGGAAAAAAAATGGTTATTAAATATGATCGAAATGGAAGCATGTTGAGTGAAGAGTATATCCAGTGAATACTCCCGCCCCGCAACAGCTTGAAGCACATGCGCCTTTTCGTTTTGAGCGAATCAGCAAGGAAAAGGCTSAAAAATCTGATGTGGGATGGTTRTTGATTCTTGTCTCTATYGGTATTTCTGCGCTTGGGGCGGTGGGCATTGGCTTGSTTTTGACCTTGGTGGGTGCAGGGCTCATGCTTAAAAAYTGGTTGTCAGGYGATSATGAGSTTGAGCATGTATTATCATTGGAGATGYTGGAGGATATTCAAGTATCAGGCTCAAGCATTGAGCCACATGGTTATCACTATGATGATGTGTTGAAGGTTGAGTTGCGCCAACCTGAACAACAGAAAACATTAACATTATGTCTGCATAGCAAAGATGGGGAAAAGTGGCAGGTGTTTTCAAAAGCATATGCGCTGCATGAWCTKGTTGATTTYTTTCARRCACAAGGCTTGGAAGTATCCGAGCAAGGAAAATATTCTGCCATACTGATACAGCCAGTATCCACGGAGCGTACAATATGAATATGATGGGTAGAGTATATCATATCGATAGAGATTCTCGCGGGGGCTTAAGCATCATGCGGTATGTATTCTTGCTATTGGGTTTGCTGCTATCCTCGCATATGGCATATGCCGACTCTGAAGCCAGACCAGAACCTATGATTACAACATCCCAGCACGGCGGCTATTACTTCACTATGCTGCCAGCGCGTTCACGCGATCAGGAAGCCTTTGGTGTTGCCTATCAATTGCAGGATGATGGCACATCCAAAGAACTGTGGCGTGTGCATGGCTGGTTTGCCTTTACTGTTTACCTTTCCAATCAGGGGAAATATTTGGTTCGCATGGGAAATTGGGCGAGAGGCAGTGCTGTGTCCGATGATGATTTGGCGGTGGCATTTTATAAAAATGGCGTTGAGCTTCATTCGTATTCAACTGCAGATTTGGTAAAAAATAGCCGCAAAGTTGAAAGGACGATAGGCCATTATATGTGGCTAGCATATAAACAGAAGCATCCAATGTTRTCATATGACGGCATTTTTTATTTGAAGACCATTGATGGCATAGAATATCAATTTGATGTTACAACTGGGCTGATAACGAGTGATGAAGAGCGTATGAAAAAAATTAAGCTGATGTGGTAATTTGCTTAGCAGCAAAAAGATAAAAATGATGAATATTTGGAGTCGTGTAATGAAAAAAGTGATCAAGATATTATTTGTGATAAGTTTATTGTTATTTTCCTTTATGCCTACGTTTGCCGTTGCTGAAACAGTAAGTGCAGAAGGAGAAAGCGATTTTTATTATTTCGGAACTTCAGGTGTGACGAATGCCAAATACTTTGCAAATAAAAAGCTTGATAAATTATGCAAGGAAAAGGGGTTGGAGTTTTATAAAGGGCCTATTGAAAGACAGGCTACTGGCATGGAATATAGCCTTATTAACTATACAAACCTCAAGTGCAAAACGAAAAAGAGTGGGGAGAAAAAATGCACTGTAAAAGCAACGGGAATCTGCATTTCCAAGAATAATGAGTATTTTAGTCTGTCGTGTGGGGAAGGTAAAAAACATATTAAAGGTCGTTCAGAAATGCTTCCTGGTGGTGGCTTGCGTATTATAGCAAATGATGGAGCTGTTTATACTGTATCCAAGCAAAATGTATTGGCAGATGGGCTTACGAAAAAAGGGCGTATGGCACCACTTACTGATGGCCCTTATGGCGTGCTTTGTGGAGGTTCAGCCAATAAATCGGATAAGTATGTCCATAAGGTGCAAAAATATTTGCGCGGAAGAATGAAGGCACATATAAGAACTTGCAAAGCTATACAGGAAAAAGGCGGTGATATTCCTGCTGAGTGTGAAACTGTGAAGCCAGGCTCAGGAGCTGCTGGCTCAAGAGGTTGATGCTAGCAGTTTTTAAATGACTGTTTTTATAACTATGCTGTTTTAGACTTGACTAATTTACGATAATAATTAAAATGGTCGAATGGAAAGGCAGTATAAAAAACCTCTCAAGGCTCATTTYGACTCTCACCAGCAAATAGTGATGATTTCAGGGCCTCGGCAGGTAGGTAAAACCACCTTGTCYCGCAATATTCGYAMAGAGCAGGAAAYATTTTACTTTAACTGGGATGATTTTGATGACCGTGAATTGTTATTGCAGGGTGGTAAAGCAATAGCRCAGCATATTGGTCTGGATGAATTGCGCAGTTTCACACCACTGCTTGTGTTGGATGAAATCCATAARTTYTCAAAATGGAAGCAGYTGGTTAAAGGGTTTTATGATAAATATCAAGGGCGTTGTCATATTCTGATCACAGGAAGCGCYAGAATGGATGTCTATAAAAAGGGYGGYGATAGCCTGATGGGRAGATATTTTAAYTATCGTCTACACCCTCTTTCTGTGCGYGAAGTCATCGATGCARCGCATATTGATGATAACACAGAYATTCAGTTACCTCAGAAGATACTGAATGAAGATTTTGAAGCATTATTGACTTGGGGTGGATTCCCTGAGCCATACCTTAAAAGAGATAAGCGTTTCTTTAATCGCTGGAGTAAATTGCGCGAACAACAATTGCTACAGGAAGATGTTCGTGAATTAACACAGGTTCAAGGGCTTGGGCAGCTTGAATTATTGGCTATTTTACTGAAACATCAGTCAGGACAACTTACAAGCTACACCAACCTAGCAAAAAAAACGCGGGTATCCGTTGATTCCATCCGCCGTTGGCTGAGTATTTTAGAAGCAATGTATTACTGCTTTGCCATTCGACCATGGACAAAAAATATTACGAGATCGCTGTTAAAAGAACCAAAGTATTATTTATGGGATTGGGCKCAATGYASTGATAYTGGYGCRCGCAATGAAAAYTTTATTGCCTCACAYYTGTTAAAAGCAGTTCAYTAYTGGTCYGATACAGGRCTSGGTGAYTATGRGCTYTTYTTYTTRCGTGATAAAGAAAAAAGAGAAGTGGATTTTTTAGTTTCAAAAGATGGCAAGCCATGGTTTATTGTTGAGGTGAAATCTTCAATGAATCAAAGTCTTTCTACTAGCCTTGAAGTGTTTTCAAAACAGCTAAAGGTGAAACATGTTTTCCAAGTTGCTATAGATGGTGAATATGTTGATAAAAATGTATTTGACATCAAACATCCTGTAATCGTATCCGCTAAAACCTTTCTATCACAATTGGTTTAATACTAAGGGGTTGATTGCCCATCTTTTCTGTTGCCAGTTTTCCTCAAATATGAAACCTGTTTTGCCAACCCCGTTTTTCAATCATGCGGACGTTTTCAGCCAGTTTTAAACTTAGAAGAAATGGCATCAAACGTTTCAATTCCATATCGGCAGGATCGCCCTCAAAAGGGCTGATGCGAATTACATTGCCATAATGGCGGGAAATATTTTCGGGTTTATCTTCTACGACCAATATGTGATCAAGATTCCAGCCTACGTTTTTTACCTTCTTCAAATCTTTGATCCAGCGAGACTCGCCATCCGAGTTTGTTCCTCGAAATGTACAGCGGTCTCTGCACCATATAAATTCAAAATATTCGTTTAAATCAGCATCCAGCATGTGCTGTAAAATAGATTTGGCATAATCAGGTGTCGCGGTTGTCCAGATAGCAAGGGCAAAGTGGATACGACAAAAATTTATCAGCTCTCGCACATGAGGTCGCTCATAAATATAGAACTTTTCAGTCTGAAAATCCGCAGGGCGCTCCAATGGATGTTCAGAGCCATGGGTTAATGTCTCATCCAAATCAAATATTAAAAGTTTATTCTTCAATGGCTGCACCCAGTGTTTTACAATGTTTAATAAAATAATCAGCGTAGCTTTGAATTGGAAACATGCAAGATTCTTTCATGCTTCATTCATACTAGCCTTTTACCTGTGTGAAATTTACACCTATGCAAAAATAAGGTTTTTAGTCTATTCTTTTTCAAATGGAAGGGGTTCGATATTCATATCATCAAACTGTAAGCAAGTGAAGGTGCTTATATTGGCTGGCTGCTTGAAGCGAAGAAGCGTTATGGGCTGATTGTATTGGTATATATTGATAAGATTGAAGGGTCGGGTCTTGTTTCGCGCATTTATAGGCCGTTAAATGATGCAAACTTGCATAAGTCCCCATATGGGACCAATCTTCTGCTCATGAGAGTTGTCGCTAGGTCAGCAATAAGAGAATTTCTTGATAAAAGTCCTTCTTATGCTGATTCAAAAGAGGCTCTTGAAGCGTGGTATCAGCATACATTGAAAGCGACTGGTCAACATCTGTCGCGTTGAAGGAACAGTTTAAGAACGCAAGTGCCCTGCAAGATGGAAGGGCTGTTTTCAACATAGCAGGTAATATCGGCTAGTGGTGTGGATAAATTATGCTTATCGGGTGGTTTACATCCGTTTTATCGGTACGCATAGGCAATATGATAACATTGATGTGCAAACTATTTAATGCAGGAAGTGTCTAATCATAAATATTAAACCAATAAAGACAGATGCGGATTACCGTACAGCATTAAAAGAGATTGAATCTCTTATGATGGTAAAAGCCGACTCTCCAGAAGGAGAAAAGCTAGACGTGTTAACAACACTGATTGAAGCCCATGAGGCGAAACACTATCCAATCGATATGCCTGACCCCATTGAAGCCATCAAGTTTGAAATGGAGCAGCAAGAACTATCAATTAACGATCTTGTGCCAATGATTGGTAGAAGCAATCGTGTTTATGAAGTTCTCGCACATAAGCGCGGTCTATCTCTCAACATGATTAGAAATCGTAATAAAGGGCTAGGCATTCCTGCAGAAGTCTTGATTCAGCCATCTATCGATCGGAACGCTTAGAAAGGCTCTTGGATGGACTGTTTTGAGTAATGAATTTGACCCTAAATCAAGCACCAAATTTTTAGGGTATATGTCCCCAGAATTTAGTGTATTAGGTTTTTTTGATAAGGTGAGTTGTTTGTGATTTGGAAGGGTGTTTTTTTAGATTGCTGGTTGAGCTGAAATGGTCTTTGAGGGGCAGGTTTTACAACTTGTGTATTGCGTATTTTTTTACATCATATATAGAAAAAATTGCTTGTAGCGTACCAAGTATACTGTGAGTACACTGCCGCGACAATGGCAAACACAGACTCTAAACAGAAATATATACGCAACTTTTCGATTATCGCCCATATTGATCATGGTAAATCGACGCTGGCAGATCGCTTGATTGAAGAAACAGGTGCGCTTTCCGAGCG
Source organism: Pseudomonadota bacterium (assembly GCA_002401635.1). Lineage (GTDB taxonomy): Bacteria > Pseudomonadota > Zetaproteobacteria > Mariprofundales > Mariprofundaceae. The sequence goes on along the minus strand of NVTQ01000049.1, from coordinate 7,922 downwards.
TGAAATGAAAAAACAGGTGCTTGATTCCATGGATTTGGAGCAAGAACGTGGTATTACCATCAAAGCGCAAACGGCGAGTCTTGATTATCCAGCAGAAGATGGTGAAATCTATAATTTAAACCTGATTGACACACCGGGGCATGTGGATTTCACTTATGAAGTATCACGTTCTTTGCAGGCATGTGAAGGGGCTTTATTGATTATTGATGCGGCGCAAGGCGTGGAAGCACAAACCCTTGCCAATGTATATTTAGCGATGGAAAATGATTTAGAAATCATCCCAGTAATCAATAAAATTGACTTACCTTCGGCGGATATTGAAGAGGCCAAACGTCAGATTGAAGAAGTGATTGGCATTGATGCTTCTGAAGCTATTTGTGTTTCTGCCAAAACAGGGCAAGGCATCAATGATGTGTTGGAAGCGATTGTGAAGCGTATGCCGCCGCCGAAAGAGCATGATGATAAGATATTGCGCGCTTTGATTGTGGACTCATGGTTTGACTCGTATGTCGGGGCGGTTGCTTTGGTGCGTGTGTTTGATGGGGTGATGAAAAAGGGTGATAAAATTCGTTTGATGTCGAACAAAACTGCCTATGAAGTGAATGATGTTGGGGTGTTTCAGCCAGCTCCTGTATCGGGTAAAGAGCTTGTTTCTGGTTCTGTGGGTTTTATGGTTTGTGGTATTAAAACGCTGGTCGATTTACGGGTGGGCGACACAGTAACGCTTGACCGCACACCAGCGGAAGAGCCGTTACCTGGTTTTAAAGAGCCAAAAGCGATGGTATTTTCAGGGTTATATCCTGTTGATTCTGCGGATTATGTTGATTTGAGGGATTCTTTGGAAAAACTCAATATGAATGACCCAGCGTTTACCTATGAAGCAGAAAGCTCAACGGCTTTGGGGCTGGGTTTTCGTTGCGGGTTCCTTGGCATGTTGCATATGGAGATTATTCAGGAACGATTGGAGAGAGAATACGATCTGGACTTGATTACCACGGCACCATCGGTGGTTTACCGTATTCATCATAGTAATGGCACGATGCAAGAAATTGCCAATCCAAGTGAGTTTCCTGACCCACAGTTTATTTCCAAAATTGAAGAACCAACGGTACGTGCAAATGTGTTTATGCCAGAAGAGTTTGTTGGTTCGATGATGAAATTGTGCCAAGATCGACGTGGCATGCAGGAAGACATGAAGTTTATCGGTCAGGGGCGTGTGATGTTGACCTATAATTTACCATTGGCAGAAATGGTGATTGATTTTTATGATAAATTAAAATCAGTGACGCGTGGTTATGCTTCGATGGATTATGAATTGGCAGAATTTCGTGAAGAAGATGTGATTAAAATGGATGTGTTGGTGCATAATGAGCCTGTGGATGCATTATCCATGATTGTGCATCGTTCACTGGCGGATTCGCGCGGGCGTGCCTTGGTGAAAAAACTGCGTGAATTGATTCCGCGTCAGCAATTTGATGTGCCTATTCAAGCTGCGATGGGCGGTAAAATTTTAGCGCGTGAAACCATCAAAGCCGTGCGTAAAAATGTGACTGCGAAATGTTATGGTGGTGATATTTCACGTAAACGTAAGTTGCTTGAAAAGCAAAAACGCGGTAAAAAGCGTATGAAGTCGATTGGTAGTGTGGAAGTGCCACAAGAAGCATTTTTGGCAGTATTAAAATTGGGTGAGGATTAGAATATGAGTGCAAAAAAACCAATATGGCGTGAATGGATAGAATCATTGATTGTGATTGCGATTATTGCGATTGTGATTCGTAGTTTTATTGTTGCGCCGTTTAAGATTCCATCATCCAGCATGGTGCCAACACTGGAAGTTGGGGATTATCTTTTTGTGACACGCTATAATTATGGCTTTCGCATTCCGTTAACTGATATTCAGATTGCGCCAGAGCGTGCCAAACGTGGTGATATTGTTGTGTTTGATTATCCCGATGAGCGTAGCATTGATTATATCAAACGTATTGTTGGTTTGCCTGGTGATGTAATTCGTTATGAAAAAAACAAGCTTTTTGTGAATGGCAAAGAAATGCCACTGGTCGAAAAAGGCCCACGGGCTTATTTTTTGGGTGATGGCAGTGKGGATATGTCGACGGTGTTTGAAGAGCGTTTGTTTGATGTGAATCATGAAGTGTTGCGCAAAGAATTTTCTATTCGTGATGGTGAATGGAAGGTGCCTGCAGATCATTACATGGTGTTGGGRGATAATCGCAACAATTCCAGAGACTCGCGTTTTTGGGGTTTTGTGCCGCAAAGTTATTTGGTAGGTAAAGCTGCGATAGTTTGGTGGTCATGGGATGGGGCGAAAGGCGAAGTTCGTTGGAACCGCCTAGGGAAGTTGCTTCATTAATTTAGTAAGCTTGTTAGAAGCGGAGTATGTATGAAAAATGAGCAAGGGTTTTCGATGTTTAAAATGATGTTTTGGGGTGCAATCATTGCTGCAGGTGTTGTTTATGCTTATATGATTATCCCTGTTTATAATGCTTATTGGAAGGTTCAAGATACCTTTGAAGGTGTGTCTCGTTCGATGGCGGATAGTAGTGAGCGCGCGATTCGTAGGCGTTTGCCTGATCTATTTCACATAAAATATTTGGCAGCAGGTGAGGTGCCACAAGAATTTTATGATAATTTAAAAATTAAAGCTGATGGTGGGCGTGTTGAAATTTCATCTTCTTATCATGTCACGGTTTGGTTGATTGGGCCTGTTGAAGGCGTGGATCCAAATTCTAATTATACGGAATCTGATTTGAAGGGTATGGATAAGTTGCGAGCTAAATTACGACAGGACTTTGATTTTAAACCTTATGCCAAAACACCGTAAAACTTCTTTGCAGTCGCAACAAGCTTTTGAGCAGCGCATAGGGGTTCACTTTGCGCAGTCTGCATTATTGACTAGGGCGTTAACGCACTGCTCTTACTCGGCTATACATATGGAACGCTTGGAGTTTTTGGGAGATGCTATTCTTGGTTCAGTGATTGCTGAACATTTGCATGATTTATTTCCAGATGAAGCGGAAGGGCAGTTATCTCGTTTACGGGCTGGGCTGGTACGCAAAGAAAGTCTTTATAAGGTAGCTCAAAGTTGGAATTTAGAAATATACCTCCATGTTGGTGATGGTGAGCGCTCCGCACAGGGTGTGAAATCATCGTCCATTGTTGCCAATGCGGTGGAAGCTGTGATTGGCGCAGTGTTTAAAGATGCAGGCTGGTCTGGGGCACAGGCTTTGGTTTTGAATGCTTGGCAGCCATTGCTGAAAAACATGGATATTTCGGATGCACGTGATGCCAAAAGTCATCTGCAAGAATATACGCAGGCTAAAGGCTGGGGACTGCCAGAGTATAAAGTTTGTGATTTGGGTGTAGCTCATGAACCACGCTTTGAAGCGAAGTGTTGGGTTAAGGGTAAGTTGTGTGGAACAGGTTTAGGTGAACGAAAGAAGTTGGCTGAATTACAAGCTGCAAAAAAAGCCTTTCTGTCATTGGATTGTGAGGTTCATGCATGAATTTATGGTTATGGCGTAGTCGTTGGATGGCATTTTTACATGATGCTTTTTGGGTTCCGTTGGCTTTGCTCGCAGCCTTTTGGGTGCGCTTTAATTTCGAAAGCATTCCTKCAAGCAACCAATCAGCTATGTGGTCTATGTTGCTGGTTTGTTTGCTGGTTCAAACGACATCTTTTTGGCTGTTTCATTTGTACAGGGGGATTTGGCGCTTTGCATCGATTCCTGATTTATTGCGCATCATGCGTGCTGTTGCTGTTGGGGTGCTGGTTTCATTTGCAGTGCTTTTTATATGGTTGCGTTTGGAAGATATTCCKCGTTCGGTGATGCTGTTATATCCCATGTTCTTATTGGCGGGTTTGGCCATTCCGCGTTTGCTTTATCGTTGGGTTAAAGATCATCACATGGGTTTTAGCAGTGCGCAAGGKAAACGCACATTGGTGATTGGTGCAGGTCAAGCGGGTGAGCTTTTGCTGCGTGATTTGCTCAAACATGAAGCATATATGCCGATTGGTATCTTGGATGATAAYGAGCGCAAACATGGCATGGAAATTCATGGTGTRCGTGTTTTGGAAGGGCTGAATACATTAGAAAAATACATTCATGTTTTATCGGTTGATTTGGTTATTTTAGCGATACCTTCTGCTCCCCATGCGGCATTGCAGCAATTGATGCAAGTGTGTTCTGCTCATGGCATTGCTTGTCGAATTTTACCATCGTTATCTGAATTGCATGGCGATAAAGTTTCGGTTGGGCAGTTGCGTGATATTCGCATTGAAGATTTATTGGGTCGTGACGAAATCCAATTGGATGATTCACAGGTGAGTAATTTTTTGCACGGCAAGTGTGTGTTGGTAACGGGGGCAGGTGGCTCGATTGGTTCTGAGTTATGCCGTCAGATTCTGGCTTTTCAGCCATCACAATTGTTGATGTTTGATCATGGTGAATTTAACTTATATAGCATTGATCAGGAGTTATCTGCCAGCCACGATTCGGTGGTTGCGATTTTGGGTGATATGCGTGATGAAGCCCGCATGCGCTGGGTCTTTGAAACATGGCATCCTGATGTGGTTTTTAATGCTGCGGCATACAAACATGTCCCCTTGGTTGAGGGCAACCCTGCGGAAGGTGTAAAAACCAATGTGTTGGGAACCTGCCAACTGGCTGATATTTCGGTTGAGTATGATTGTCGTAAGTTTATACAGGTTTCAACAGATAAAGCGGTTAACCCTGCCAATGTTATGGGTGCTAGCAAACGCGCAGCAGAAATTTATTGTCAGAATTTAAATCAACGACAGCAGCAAACAGCATTTATCACGACACGTTTTGGTAATGTTTTGGGCTCTGCGGGTTCTGTGGTGCCGTTGTTTCAAAAACAAATTGAGAAAGGTGGACCTATTACGGTAACACACCCTGATATGACCCGTTATTTTATGACAATTCCTGAATCTGTTAGTCTTATTCTACAGGCAGGTAGCATGGGTGCTGGTGGTGAGATTTTTGTGCTTGATATGGGTTCACCCATGAAAATCACAGATTTGGCAGAGCAGATGATTCACTTGTCGGGTCTGCAGCTAGGTAAAGATATTGAAATAAAATTTACTGGTTTGCGTCCAGGTGAGAAATTATATGAAGAGCTTTTTCATGAGAAAGAAACGTTGGTCAGTACAAAACACCCCAAGATTATGCTTTCGGGCAGCCGTGATGTGGACTGGAAGGACTTGCAGGATATTTTAGTACGTTTACAAGCGGCATGTGTGGCGCGTGAAGTGGAGCATGTTAAAGTGTTATTAAAAGAGTTGGTGCCTGAATTTATTGCAACGGAATGCAGTGTTGATATCACTAGGGAAGCTCTGAACAAGCTATGAATTCGCATCTTGCGCTGAATGCAAGTGTGGTAACATGTGTTGATGTGGTGGTGTTTACACCGCTACATATGCGCTATACATACCTATGGGTGGATGATTTAGATACGCCATTAAAGGGCATTCGTGTACGTGTACCATTGGGTTCGGGTGAACGTATTGGTGTGGTAGAGCGTATTCATCAATCACCAGCTTCAGATAGTTATAAGTGCGTCCTTGATCGTTTGGATATTTCCCCATTGTATGATGATGTGCAGCAACGTTTTTTACAGCGTTTGGCGCATTATTACCTTGCCAGTGCTGGGCAGGTTTGGGAAATGGTATTGGCGTGGGCTGTGGATAACAAACGTCGCTTCCGATATGTTGATGATAAAGAGGGTCTAAATCATGCTGATGCCGTGTTGGCAGCAGCTTTTCATAATCGCGCCGCGATTTCTTTGCAGACTATTGCGAAGCGTTGCACCCCATACCCTCAATACCGTGTTTTAAAAGCCTTGGCAGCAGGCTATTTAGAAGAGCGTATACAAGATGAGTTGCAAAGTGAGGCACAAGAAACTGTTAGCATGGAAACAGTTTCTGAATGCGAGCATACATTGCTTTCCAAACAGGTAGAAGCTTGTGAACAGATTATTGCGGCAGGTTTAAGCTTTCAAAGTTTCTTGTTATTTGGTGTGACAGGATCAGGSAAAACWGAGGTTTATTTGCGTGCCGCAGAGCAGCGTGTCAAAGAAGGTGGGCAGATTTTAATTTTGGTGCCTGAAATTGGTTTAACGCCAATGTGGTTATCACGTTTGTCGCAGCGTTTTAAACAATTAGCCACATGGCATTCRGCGATGSCTTATGCTGCAAAAATTGCRGTTCGGCATCGTTTGAATGATTTGGAYGTATTGATTGGTACACGCTCGGCATTGTTTTTRCCYTTACCACGTTTGGCGATGATTGTGGTGGATGAGGAGCATGATAGTTCATTCAAACAGCAAGATAGTGTGGCATATTCTGCCCGTGATATGAGTTTATTGCTGGCWCAGGARAAAAAYATCCCTGTYATAKTGGGTTCRGCAACACCRAGTTTRGAGAGTTGGCGGCAAGTAAAAGAAGSAASCATGACACTGCTTGAGCTTCCTGAACGTGTATCTGGTCATGCKGCGATTACACCTGAAATCATTGATATGTGTGGTAATCATGCGGTGTTGTCCGAACAATTTCTGCAAGCATTAAAAGCCACAAAAGAAGCTGGTAAGCAGTCGATTGTATTTCTTAATCGCCGTGGTTATGCCCCAGCTTTACAATGTACAGCGTGTGGGCATGTGCCTGAATGCCATGATTGTTCGCTTCGTTTGACCTTGCACCGCAGAGCAGGGCAATTGCGCTGTCATAGTTGTAATTATGCGCGACGTGTACCACGTGTGTGTGAACATTGCGGTGAGGATGCATTATTGCCGCTAGGGGCGGGCACTGAAAAAATAGATGAGTTGTTGCTTGAGCATTTACCAGAGCTTAACTTTGCACGTTTTGACCGTGATGTGGTTCAGAGTCAAAAACAACTCCAACAAACCTTACAACAGTTTGCCCAAGGTGAGTTGGATTGCTTGGTTGGCACACAAATGTTGGTTAAAGGGCATCATTTTCCTAATGTGACTTTGGTGGGTGTGGTGAATGCTGATTTGGGGCTAAATTTACCAGATTTTAGAGCTGGAGAGCGTTGGTGGCAGCAAATGACACAGGTGGTTGGTCGGGCAGGGCGTGGTGATTGCCCTGGTCGTGTACTTATTCAAACATGCAACCCTGATGCGCCGTGGTTATCACGTTTGGGTGATGTTGCAGCACGTACGATTCTTGATGAAGAACAAGGGCTTCGAGAAGCTTTGTCCTTCCCCCCTTTCGGGCGCTGGGTGCGTATTGTTTTTTCTGCAAGACACTTGCACCGTGCGCAAACAGCAGCGGAGCATTTGGCAGATGTGTTGAATCAGTGGGATAAGGTGAAAGTGAGTGGCCCGATGCAATGTGCTATGGAGCGGGTGGCGGGGCGTTTTCGGGTTGAGCTATTGCTGCGTGATGCGACCCGAAAAGTGCTTCCTTGGAAACTTTCACCTATTTTGAAAGCTATTGCTGTACCATCGGGTGTACGCCGAAGGGTGGATGTTGATCCACAGGATATGATGTAATGGAGAGCTTGCATGAGTAAGAATGTTATTCGCATACAAGGCGCACGTGTGCATAACCTAAAAAACATTGATATAGAGCTGCCACGTGACAAGTTGGTGGTGGTTACAGGTGTATCGGGCTCGGGCAAATCATCCTTGGCTTTTGATACCTTGTATGCTGAAGGGCAACGCCGTTATGTGGAATCACTGTCTGCTTATGCACGACAGTTTTTGGGCATGATGGAGCGCCCTGATGTTGATGCTATTGAAGGGCTTTCACCTGCGATTTCTATTGAGCAGAAAACCACCAGCCGCAATCCACGCTCAACAGTGGGTACGATTACGGAAGTGTATGATTATCTGCGCCTTTTATTTGCACGTATTGGTAAACCACA
>NVTQ01000048.1 GCA_002401635.1 Pseudomonadota bacterium | reverse complement strand
AAAGAAGTATCGCAGGCGTAACGCCATAGCTTACAATATCGATCAATACATCCAGTTGCCCACCGAACTTACTGTCATCGCCTGTGCGCCCTTTCATTCTTCGTGCAACAAGACCATCTGCCCAATCAAAAGCAACAGCCCAAATCATGCCAATCATGGCAGCGGCATAAACGCCTTTGATACAGAAATAAATGGCAAGTATGGTACAAGCCAAGCCCGCTAGGGAGCAAAGGTTTGGAATATCCTTTGCATAAGAAAGTATGGTTGGTTGTTGCGGTTGCGGTTGCGGTTGCGGTGTCATTTTGGTTCCTAGCAATATATAAGTATGATTAAATTTGAAGTGTGCTATTTTAGTCGGGAAAGAGATATTATCATAGGATTATAAAAAAAAATGGTTGTTTATACAGTAGGTACGTTTGATTTATTGCATGTTGGTCATCTTGCCTTATTGGAACATTGCGCCAGCTTAGGTGATACGGTTGCTGTGGGTGTTGCTTCTGACGAGGTTGTTAAACTGTATAAACCCAAGATTCCAGTTATCCCTCTTGAGCAACGCATACAAATGCTACTGGCTCTAAGCTGTGTGGATGTAGTGGTTCCATACCATGAACTGGATTATATCGCTGTGTGTAAGCAAGTTAAGGCTGATATTTTTGTTATTGGCGAAGATTGGGGTAAAAAACCTCATAATGAAGGTGTGGAAAATTATTTAAAATCTCAAGGTAAAAAGATTGTCCAGATTCAATATAACCCACAGAACTCATCAACCCAAATAAAGGCAAAAGTTGTAGCTCAATATCAGGCAGGCGCATAAATTTATTGATTTTTCTGATAAAATAGATACAAAGCTAGGGACAGCATTCTTGTTTATCATAATCATTTGCTATTAACATCGCGTATTCAAGTTGTTCTTCTGTAAAAAAAAATGCGGCTATTGAATATATAACCCAAGATCCGACATTGAATGTGAATGCAGGGTGTAAGTATTTGGTTTGTATGGCGTTGCGGGAAATCTTGTAGTCACCTTATTGGTGATGAATGATTTCTTGGAATGTCAGACAAGCCAAAGAGTTGCGGCATGCGCCGCATGTCAATGTCGGATCTTGGGTTTATACAGTGCCTTCAAAAGGAATAAGCGCAGTAACACGCGCCCTTTTGAAGGTACTGTGTAAAGGATACATGCAGATATATAGGGCGAGTTTCTTTGCTTCATTTCTTTTTCGCAAAAGAAATGAAAGGCTACCTATCCCAACAAGCTCCGAACCTTCATACATCAAGCAAACACCTTGTTCTTCTCACTATATCAAAATCTTCGTATACTTCATGCATGCCATAGTGAATAATCGCCAACCATGATTGGACATATCAACACCCTCACCATCGTTAAAGAAGTAGATTTCGGACTTTACCTTGATGGCGGTAAACTTGGCGAAATCTTATTACCCATACGCTATGTGCCCCAAGGCATTAAAATCGGCGATGATCTCGATGTATTTCTCTATCATGATTCTGAAGATCGTGTGATTGCCACCACCGAAACGCCCTATGCCATGGTCGGTGAGTGCGCTTATCTTAAATGCATTGCCACCAATAAAGCAGGCGCATTTCTTAATTGGGGTTTGATGAAGGATTTACTGGTTCCGTTTAACCAGCAAAAGCCGCCCATGGAAGAAGGCAAGTCATACGTCGTTTATCTGTATGTCGATGATCAAAGCGGGCGTATTGCTGCCTCTGCCAAGCTGGATCGTTTCCTATTCCAAGATAGCGATGATGATTTTAAAATTGGCGACGAAGTCTCATTGCTCAATGCCAACAAAACCGATTTGGGACATAAAGTTATCATCAACCACACACACTGGGGTTTGCTGCATGAACAACGGCTTAGCCGCCCGCTTAGGCGTGGAGAACGCTTTACTGGCTACATTAAAAACATCCGTGATGATGGTAAAATTGATGTTGTCATGCATCTCAATACCCGTGAAAAACTCGATGATACTGCCAAAGGAATTCTTAAAGAATTAAAAGTAAATTCAAATTTCTTGCCTTTAACGGATAAAAGCTCACCAGAAGACATTTTTAGCTATTTAAGTATCAGTAAAGGGCTGTTTAAGAAGAGTATTGGCACACTTTATAAGAAAAAGTTTATCCGCTTGGAAAGCGATGGCATTTACCTCAATGCAGATGTCCCCATGCCCCAAGAGCAAAAAAATAAGCCACCAAAACATATTAAAAAATCAGTAAAACGCAACATTCCAAAAGATGTGTGGGGGAAGAAATAATTATGGCTGATATTCATATGCTTATTCCGAAAAAAGACCGTCCACTTTGGATAGAAAAAAACTTGCCAGAAAACTTGGATATGGTTGATATAGAGGCAGAAGCCATGCAGGAAATATCCCTATTAGGCACAGTCGCTGCGGGTCAGCCGTTGGATTTATTTGAATACAAAGAAAGTGTATCAGTGCCTGCCAGCATGGTCAGAAAATCAAGTTATGCCTTGCGTGTACGTGGCAATTCCATGATTGATGACAATATTGAAGATGGCGATATCATCGTCGTCGAAAAACGCGATTCTGCGGAAAATGGGCAATCGGTGGTTGCCATGATCAATGGCGATAGTGTTACCCTTAAAAAATTCTACATTGAAAAAGATGGCATTCGCTTACAGCCAGCCAATCCCGATTTGCAACCCATTTATATCAAGAATGAAGAGCTACAAATTCTCGGCATTGTGATTGGCGTGATTCGCAGACATGACTGATTCAATTGATATTGCGCCACTGGTTAAACGTGTTGCGCGCGGCAAACATGGTTCAGATCATCTAAATCAAGAAGAATCTCGCTTTGTTTTTTCCGAATTACTCAAGCCTGATGCAGATTTACTACAATTAGGAGCATTTCTCATTGCCCAGCGCATGAAAGGCGAAACACCCGCAGAATTAACGGGCTTTATCCAAGCCACACACGAACACATACCTCACTTTGGCATGACAACAGCCATGCAGGGTGCTGTCGATTTACCCTGTTATGCGGGCAAACGCCGAGCCGCTCACGCCTACCTTGCGGCTGCACTGCAATGCCGTGATGCAGGCATTCCAATCTTTGTGCATGGTGTGGAACATATCGAAGGGCGCATTACTGCCTGGCAGATTCTTCAAGAACAAGGTGTTCAACGCGCCAATTCTTTAACAGAAGCACAAAATATCATGCAACATGATGGTTTGGTGTATATGGATTTGGCAGAAATATCGCCTGACTTGCACCGCATCTATCAACTACGTCCACGCCTTGGTGTGCGTTCTTTTGCCAATACCGTCGCCCGCTTGCTCAACCCCATGCAGTGCGAAGGGCAACTGAATGGTTTTTTTCATACGCCTTATGCCAATTATATGGCAGAGGCAAATGTACTATTGGGACAAATTCGTTCATTGATTTTTATGGGTGCAGAAGGCGAACCAGAGCTTTATGCAGATCGCCAAAAAGTCGTAAAAATGCAAGTTGGCAATGACATTTCAGATATCCATTTTGAAGATTGCGGACACACACCCTACCCCAGAACTGGCAAAGATCCTTTAAATGACATAATTGAAGAATTTGATAATTTTTTACTGACATTCGAAGAATCAAGAGAATTATCAACTTTACAACGCATGAAATCGGCTTTTTTATGGGCTTCTGGTAAAGGTAATTTAAAAAACACGATATTTCAGAAATCAGCCTATGAGTAAATTATGGGGCACTGGTTATCAAGGCAGAAAAAAAGCTGCTATCGGCACCATCATGGCAAAGATTCAAACCTTTAACATCATACTTGCTGCCATAGTCGGCTGGGCTGGCGCATTCTACGGAAAAACTATTTTCTTGCTCTACGCTTTTTCATTGTTCCCGATTCAAATGTCAGTCTTTTTCTTTTTACTTATCGCTCAACCCCTGCGTTTTTTTCGCGGTTTTCGCCGAGGTGAGTTCAAAAAGAAAGATTACATCATCCATAGTATGCCCTTGATCGCTATAAGTTTATTTATTGGTACGCTTTATATCGCTGAAATAATGAAATGGAATGACCCATTCAGTGATGATCAATTCCGTATCGAAACTACATTCAAAGAAGATGGAACCTGCGACATCTTTTTTAACGGAGAAAAACGCTCTGATAAGAGCTTTCACTATGAGTATCGGTGGGGGTGTGGCGCAGGGGTAGGTGTTTACTGTCAATCCGACCGACTTACTGGGCATCAAGATTTCATGATGCATTTTTCCAAGCTACTTCACCAATCTCCTATGCCAATGCATCAAAATATCTCATTGAATAAGGTGGGTAGTCGGCTTGAAAAGTTTGGGGCAGCCTATTTTGATAATGCATTAAGCCGTCAATATGGTACTTCTATCAATGGTGTACATTGGAAATTATATTCAGGCTCCATTGATATTGAACATGTCTTCACACCCTATGCAGGGCAACAAACGAATTGTTCTGGACTGCAAAAACAAGCAGTGATTGTCGGTCACTTTTCTGGACTGGCAAAACGCACCTTTAGTGGACCATAACACATCAAATAAACACCTTGTATAACCATTCAGCAGGCCTACAAATTAGCCTAAATTATTCACAAATACTGTCGTGTCCTAGCTTATTCCTTTGCCCATAACAAACCCCTCATCAGTCGTCCGTATGTATAGCGACGCAGGCATCGGGCAAATCAGTGGTGAGCTAAATAGTTACCATCTATGTTTACGCAAAAATAAAGAAAACTCCAGGAAAGAATATCACTCGCATTATGATACTAAGAAAGAACGCTAAAAACACATTGACCGCATAAGCCGCAACAAGCCCTCGCCATAAGAGGTAAAAACACCAAACAGGCACAAAAAAACCCACAAGTGTTTCACCAAAAATAGCCAAAGGAGCTATGGCGAATACAGATATCAGTAAAATATCATGGGTAGACACCTCTTTTCCCTCAATCCACCGTAACGCCTTGGAAACCAGCCATGCAGCCAGCCAAAGTGTGAATAACATCATGGGTAACACCCCCAAATCTACAAGCAACAGGGATGTGTACAGGCCTCCGAAAGTTTCTGAACCCCAAGGCATCGCCGTCATGGGTGTAACGCCAAACTGAAGCATAAACCACAAATATCGAAGCACGATATGCGCTAACATCAGAATACTAAGAAGAAGCACCGAGTCTAAAAAGTGACTACCTTTCGGTAATCTTGAAAAAAACTCTTTCGGCCCCACCAACATATCAAAAATAGCTGAAGGAACCTGCCGAAGCTTCAATGTTGTGCGTTTATTTTCCCCCATGCCACTCCCCCCATCGATAAGTGGTGTACATGCAACTGGTTCCATAACCTTAACATGACAAGTCCCCACCTTAAAAGCAATTAATTTAGCCTTTTAAATACACAAAGTCAGGAGCATGTCGGACTTAAAAACAACTGTGAAATTTAATCACTATATCCCGTTTCCCTGCCTTTGCTTATGCTGCATTTATTGCTATGAGAATGAGGGTCAGGTCTTGCAATCATACATTATTTACCCTTCCCCCCTCATGCACTGTGGCTGCAGCCACTTTAATTCAGAACGGTAAAATTACAATCAAATGCTGGATTGCAAGACCTGACCCCGTTTTCTTTTAAGCCTTGTTCTTTAAGGTATACATTGATCGTAGTTAATATTTCTTCGGTTAGCTTATGTTCCTCAAGAAGGTGTCGAAAGTTCAATATCGTAGTTTCATCGGGCAACGTATCCAAAACGCTACTAAACCCTGAAAAACGACGAATACTTTCTATTTCATAGAGCGCATCTTCCATTTGACGATCCGAGTAATTAAACCAGTTCTGCATACAATGAATGCGAAACATCTTGGATAAGCCAATAGGCTGGCGACCAACTCTACCTGATGTCGGGTAGTAAGGTTCAATAGCAGAAAGTAAGCGCGACCATGGAATAATTGACTCCATTTCGTTCAAAAACTTCTCTCGGCGAGTCAGGCGCTTTTTAACCATATATTCAAGTTCTGAAAAACTGCGTTGATTGCACATCCAATAACCACCTTGATTAGAATGATTAAAAACTAACATATTCCTTGGAATTAATCAGCATTTCCCTAGGAATCCAAGCCGCTAGGGAAATAGAAAGTGCGATCATAAGTATGCAAGCACGGCGCACATGCAAGCAACTTGAGACAGATGCAAACCGCATTGCAGAGGGTATTATTGAGAAATTTAAAATCATTGAAAAGGATTATGACAGTCATACCAATCATGGCATGAATGATGGCGCAATCTTTCCGTGATAAACGCGCACATTCAAAAAAAAGCATCATTATCAATTTTATATTATTTATCCCGCCCTACTTTGCACTTCTTTAACATCCCTGCATAATCCTCGCATGAAAATAATCACCGCAAACTTGAATGGCATTCGTGCTGCAACACGTAAAGTTTTTTGGAATTAGTTGCTTTATAAATACCTATTGATACAATTTACTACAAATGTAGTAAATGGAGAGCCTTATGAGTATGCCAGTCCGTATTGATGATCAGCTGTATGAAGAGGCTAAAAGTATTTCAAAAGGTGAATGTCGCACCATATCGGGGCAACTTGAATTCTGGGCAAAAATTGGCAAAGCCGCACTCGATAATCCAGACTTGCCTATTGAGTTTGTGCGCGATTTAATGGTTGCAAAAGCCGAAGACCGCGAGCATCTAACAACATTTAAACCCAACCAATTTCGTGGCTGATATAATCATACGGCAAAGCAATGCCTTTATGCGCTCCTACAAAAAACTTCACAACAATCAAAAAGATGCTGTTGATAAAGCTGTCGCAGATATTGCCCTTGACCCTACGCTTGGCACAGTAAAAAAAGGTGATTTGCAAGGTGTCTATGTTTATAAATTTGAGTGCGTAAAGCAGCGGTTTCTACTTGCATATGAATACGATTCAACAACAAGGTTACTGTTATTGGTTGGCTCACATGAAAACTTCTATCGAAAAATAAAGTAATTCAAAAAAACAGAATCCCCCACCCTACTTTGCACTTCTTTAACATCCCTGCATAATCCTCGCATGAAAATAATCACTGCAAACTTGAATGGCATTCGTGCTGCAACACGTAAAGGATTTTGGGATTGGTTCGCAAAAGAAGATGCTGATATTCTTTGCCTGCAAGAGCTAAAAGCCCATGAACATCAAATTCCAGAAGAAGCCAAGCCTGACGGCTATCACCATTATTATCACTTCGCTAAAAAGCCTGGTTATTCAGGTGTCGCACTTTATTCACGGCAAAAACCTGATGCTGTCTATATTGGACTAGCGAGCATCAACCCTGATACGGATTGGTCGGATATGGATGCCGAAGGACGCTTTGTACAAGTCGATTTTTCTAACTTATCCATCATCAGCGCATACTTTCCATCAGGCTCCAGCTCGGATGAACGCCAAGCTATTAAGATGACATTTTTAGAGCGTTTTATGCCCTTTATCAGCAGCTTAAAAGAGCAAGGGCGTGAGGTGATTTTATGCGGTGATATTAACATCGCGCATAACAATATTGATTTAAAAAATTGGAAAGGAAATAAAAAGAACTCTGGCTTTTTACCCGAAGAACGAGCTTGGATGGATGAGTTATTTGATAAAAAAGGCTTTGTGGATGCCTTTCGAGCCATTTATCCTGAAAAAGAGCAATATTCATGGTGGTCGAACCGTGGCAAAGCACGCGAAAACAATGTTGGATGGCGCATTGATTATCATATTTGCACCCCTGCAACTGCCAAGCGGTTCACACACTTTTCAGTTTATACAGACAACTGGTTTTCCGATCATGCTCCCATTATTGCCACGCTAGACGATTAAAACCCATGCATGAGATGAATTCAGATGACGATATAACGTCTGTTGATTATATGGTTCCTAAAAAATCCATCTGTGTTGAGCAAGAAATCAAACGCAGTCGTTTTATTGTGAATATTGGGCATGCAGAGAATAAAGCCGATGCCCGAGCCTTTATTCAAGATATTTCAGCACAATACCCTGATGCACGGCACAATTGCTGGGCTTATATTGCAGGTCACCCCACTGAATCTATCGAACGCGGCTTCTCTGATGCAGGTGAGCCTTCTGGAACCGCTGGCAAACCCATGCTGAATGTATTGCAACATAAAGCAGTGAATGAAAACATTGGTGAAATCGTGGTCGTGGTCAGCCGTTATTTTGGCGGCATTAAATTGGGGGCTGGTGGTTTGGTACGCGCTTATTCCAGTAGCGTTCAATTGGCATTTGATGAGCTTCCCCTACAGCAAGTCATCGCGACCACTGCCGCAGAAATATATTTTCCTTATGCATTGGAAAGCCAAATACGCCACTGGCTTGACATATATCATGTGGAAATCTGCAATTTATCTTATGAAGAACAAGCTAAAATGACTCTTTTGGTGCCACTAAACATTAAAAATGACCTAAAAAGCATCATTTATGACAAAACACAAGGCAAAGTGAATATTATCTACCCCACGCATAAATAATCGATTTTCTCCATACTATGGCGTAAGATTGCCATAAACCAATGGAGCAAGCATGAAACAACGTCCAGAAAATTTCGCAAGCATCAAACTCAAACAAGGTGATATTCACATACTCATCGTGGGTGGTGGGCAAGGTGGTTTGGCTATTTTGGACATCTTCCAGCAATGTCGGGATTTGATACACATTGATCGCATTGTAGATCTCGATTCCAATGCACCAGCTATCAAAGCCGCACGAGCCTTGCATATTGCTACCTCCACCAGTACTGAACGAAGTATTGCAGAGTTTGATGGTGATATTATCATTGATGTTACAGGGCATAGCGGTGTTTCTGACATCATTCAGAAATGGAAAAAGCGCCCACATATTGAGGTTATTTCAGGCAACAGCGCCCGCTTACTTTTCGATATTATATATCATCAGCACACAGATAAAAGCACCATTCAATCACAGAGTTTTCGCCTCAACTTACTCGATAGCATGTTGGATATTTCACTTAAATTAGAAACACACAACAATGCATCCGATATATTACAACATGCGATTCAAGGCATTCACAGCAGCCTTTTAGCACGCAAAACTCTGGCTTTTATTCTTAATGATGATGAATGCCAATGCTTTGGTATTCTTGATACGAGAATTCCTAAAAGCATGCCACCCGAATTCAGCAGTGAACTACAGCATCGCTTCCAAGATTTTGGTCAACGTGATTCATCGCGACAGTATTTTGAGTTGCTTGATCCCCCCATCGATGTGCCTATCGTCAATCATACGTTTGATGTCGCTATCCCACTGCTTGATGACACCACGCTTATCGCCGTTCTACTTATTCAACTTGATGGCGATATATCAGAAGAAGAAGAAAAGCTACTGACCATGGCAGGCACACATTTACGATTGACCATGAAAGCATTGCAAGATCATCAAAAGCTTGAAGCACAAGCGATTCGTGATGTTTTGACAGATAGCTATAACCGTCGTTATTTTGATAAACGAATCGAACAAGAAGTTGCCCGTATCAAACGTTTACCCAGCGCTCAGCTAAGCTGCATGTTTTTTGATTTGGATCATTTCAAACATATCAATGATCTACACGGTCACCATATTGGCGATAAGGCGTTACAAGCGGTTGCAGAGCGTATTCAGCATGCCTTACGAAGCTATGACATTTGTGCGCGTTTTGGTGGTGATGAATTTATTGCTCTCCTGCCATTTGATGAGGGAGCCAAAAACAATATTCCTGAAAAAATTGGGCGACGTATTTTAGAAAATATCCAGTCCATTCGTATCGCGGAATGCCCCGACGTACGCATCACTGTTTCCATCGGTCTCGCCACGCTTAACACTGAGCAACTGACCGATGCTGCGACATTGGTTCACCTTGCTGATAAGGCTCTCTACAAAGCCAAAAAACAAGGGAAAAACTGTGTGCATGCCTTAACCACCAAAGGCGACTAAAAATGGTTTTTTAACATTCAGCCAATAACTGATCTATCATCGTTTCTGCTTGTTGCACATAAGAGCCGCCAAATAAATTAGCATGGTTTAAAATATGATAAAGGTTATATAATGTCTTACGAACTTGATAACCTGCATCCAGCGGATAAGCCCCATGGTATGTGGTGTAAAAATCACGTGAAAGACCGCCAAAGAGTTCCGTCATAGCTATATCGGTCTCCCGATCACCATAATATACCGCTGGATCAAATATCACAGGATTGCCACCACTATCTACAGCATGATTGCCAGACCAAAGATCGCCATGCAATAAAGAGGGCTGTGCTTCATAACCCGCAAAAAACACATGCAACTCAGCCATCAAAAGCTCTCCTTTATCTTGCAGGCTTACAGAAAAGCCATGCTGATTGGCAAGCGTTAATTGGTRGCCCAAACGCTGTTCRCGATAAAAATTYACCCAATCCGTATGTGTTGTRTTGATTTGTGCCGTAGAGCCAAGGGTATTATTGCGAAACCACCCAAAGGATTCTCCCATGCAAGCATGCATAGAGGCTAACTCTTCTCCGAAGCGTTTTTCAGATACGCTATTATGTGAGCCAAGCGCGATATGCTCCATCACCAACCAACTATGCGTATGATCACACGCACATGCATAGACCTCTGGCACACGCATCACCGCCGCCGCGCGCAAGGCCTGCAAACCTGCGGCTTCTGCCTCAAACATAGATATATATTTGGCTTGGTGAAGTTTAACAAACAGTGATTGCTGACCTAGATTCACCCGATACGTTTGATTGATACTTCCACCTGATACAGGCATCCAAGCAGACAGTTCCACCTCGCCAATATCAAACCAATTGTAACCGTGCTGATGAAGCGATGCTAAGACCGCCAGACATGTGTCAGCGGCTGGTATCATCATGACTTATGACGCTTTTCCCATCGACGCATCACAGCCACACGCCATGACCATTGAATAGCAATATAACCCAACATACCCGTCAATAAACCCAGCACCAAGCAGCCCAACAAAAAAGGCTGCCAAATCAACAGCATACTATGCATGACCCAATCAAACGATGCCTCAAAATGAAAATCTTCTTCTGGCAATAACAATATCGAACTACCCACTTCATATGCCAGATAAAAAAGTGGCGGCATGGTTAAAGGGTTGGTTAACCAAACCAATGCAACAGATAAAGGCAAATTAGCATGCAGCCAAATAGCACCAGCCGCTGCCACAACCATTTGAAAAGGGATAGGTAAAAAAGCACAAAATAGGCCTATGAAACAGGCCTTTGCCAAGGAATGTCTATTTAAATGCCATAAACAAGGGTCATGCAACAAGCGTCCAAAACAGCGCAACGACTTATGCTCTCGAATCGTTTTCTGATTCGGCATCCAACGTTGTGCAAATTTTCTTGGCAAGGGTTATGTATCCATTCTCGGAAAAACTGGTGCTGGAGACTGGCATGTATGCCCTACTTTCAATTGTCCCCAACCCGCACAATCCAATAATCTTATATCATCAACCTTCACATCTTCATTCATGATTTGRGTCAGCATCTCTGCCATTTTTTTAGGCATAAAGGGTGATAATTGAATGGCCACCAAACGCAAGGTCTCAATCAAATGATACAATACAGTATTCAAGCGTGCTGTATCCCCTGCTTTTGCCAAAGCCCACGGTGCATTATCTTCCACATAACGGTTGCCATGTTTGACAACTTGATTCACACGCTCCAGAGCCAAATGAAATGCCTGACGATTCAATAACCCATCCACATCACGTTGCATAGCATCCACATCCGCAATCAGGGCACGATCCATATCCAACTCTTCCGCCACCTCGCCAAGCACGCTGCCATTATATTTTTTCAGCATCGCCAAAGAACGGTTAAGCAAATTACCCACATCATTGGCAAGCTCTGAATTATAACGGCTTTTCAAAGAGTCTATAGAAAAATCGCCATCCTGACCGAATGGTACTTCGCGCAATAAAAAGTAGCGCAATACATCTGCATCATATTTTTCAAGCAAATCCGCCGGGCGCAGGGCATTGCCCTTGGATTTGGACATTTTCTCGCCTTCCACAGTCCACCAACCATGCGCAAAGATACGCTTGGGCAAAGGCAAACCTGCTGCCATCAACATGCATGGCCAATAAACGGCATGAAACCGCAGAATATCTTTACCAATCAAATGCACATCGGCTGGCCAATATTTTGGATTTTCCTGATCAGGGAAACCTGCAGCTGTTAAATAGTTGGTCAGTGCATCAATCCAAACATAAATCACATGTTTTTCATCGCCAGGAACAGGGATCCCCCATGAAAATGTCGTCCGCGAAACGGATAAATCACGCAAACCACCTTCCACAAAACTTAACACCTCATTGCGACGTGATTCTGGTGCAATAAAATCAGGATTTTCTTTGATATAAGCAATCAGTTGCTCTTGAAATCCGCTTAAACGAAAGAAATAAGACTCTTCTTGAATCTTTTCAACATCACGTTGGCAATCAGGACAGCTGTGTGACTCCCAACATTCAGCTTCCTTAAGCTGGGTTTCTGTCCAGTATGTTTCGCAAGGGATACAATACCAATCTTCATAAAAATCTTTATAAATCGCACCTGCATTTTCCAAGCGTCGCCACATCGCTTGCACGGCTTTATGATGCCTGTCGGAACTGGTGCGGATAAAATCATCATTCGAAATGGATAATTCAGGCCAAAGACTTTCATAACGCGCCACAACCTTATCTGCCAATTCAATCGGTTTAATGTCGCGCGCTTCCGCCGCTTGTTGCACTTTTTGACCATGCTCATCGGTACCCGTTAAGAAAAAAACATCCTTACCAGATAGGCGTTCATGGCGTGCCAGCACATCAGCTGCAATGGTTGTGTACATATGACCCAAGTGTGGCTCATCATTCACATAATAAATTGGCGTTGTAACATAATATGGCTGCATGCGACTTAGAAACCTTTACAAGATAGAAGTTGGGCAAGTATAGCGTTATTTTACCTTTAAAAAAACCACACATTTTTTTATAGACTTATAACAACACAAACATTTCTGAAATTTGTGCTATGCTGGGAACGGGAATGCTTGGGGGCATGGCATCTAACTGTTGAATTACAATAGTAAGTTGCATCAAAATTGACATCTCTCCAAGAGTCTGCTGAACTTAAGCTATCGCTATCGAATATCTAAAATCGTAGTGCATTACGAAAAACTTTCGTTATGACTGCTGTATACGACTGCAAGGATGTAGACGTTAGAGCTACGCAGGAAGCAATAGCCAAAAGTTCACAGAATCCCATACTTCTAAGAGATGAAGTCGGGTTGCCAGCATATAATCATTATAAATATGACTGACATAGGGGTGAAATGAATGGCTGTAAGGATTGCAGAAATATTGTTACGAAACGTCGCGACTATCCAAGTCGGCGGCTCGCTGGAGAGCGCCACCCAGCTCATCGAGCAACAAAGCACCAATGCCGTAATTGTTGCACAAAACAACAGCATTTTGGGTATGCTAAGCAAGGATGATCTTGCTCTGATTCAACAACAAAACAGTAACTCTCAAACAACCATACTGGCAAACCATATACCAGCAAACTCTATCGCCCAACTTGATCTTTCCATGCCATTACAAARRGCATTCGATTTTCTTTTTGACCACCACCGTCGTCAGCTTGTCATTATCAACGAACATGGTGAATTCGAGGGTTTACTAACACTTGAACGTATGATTGAAAATCTCTCGGAAAAATCATTTCAACATGCTAACAAGCATCGCCCTGACATACCCACAGATACTGAAAATTATTATAAACAGCTCATGCATGCCATACCAGAAGCCGTTATTATTCACCATCTGGATCATATTCTTTTTGCCAACCCTGCCTCCCTTGAACTGCTTGCTTGGGATTCCGAACATGACATTATCGAGCTTCCACTGATGGATCTTATACACCCCGATTCTCAAGCAGATATTAACCAGCATATGCATAACCTCCAACAAAACCCAGGYAAAAAGCTTGCAGCCATCGAAGAGCGACTCATACGCCATGATGGCAAAAGCGTGTGGGTAGAGATGAGCTGTAGTATCAGTAAACACCAAGGAAAAACAGTGGTTATATCTGTATTCCGTGATATTTCTAGACGTAAAAAAGCCGAGCTAGAATCCCAACTATTGAAGAAAACCATCAATACCATTCATGAAAGCATTTTTATCACCGATCCAGATGGTRTCATCCAATATGCAAATAAAAGTTTTACACGCATCATGGGTTATAGCGCACAAGAAGCCTTGGGCAAAACACCCGCTATTTTAAACAGCCATCAACAGTCCAAAGAATTTTACCAACACCTATGGCAAACACTTAAAAGCGGGGAACCATGGTCTGGGCGTATTATGAATCGCCACAAAGATGGTACGATATTTCCCGTTTATATGTCCATTGCACCTATGTTTAACGCACAACAGGAAATTACACACTTTGTTGCTGTACATGAAGATCTTACAGCCGATGAAGCACTACAACACAAAATTATGCAAGCGCAAAAAATGGAGGCTGTAGGAATTATGGTGGGTGGTATTGCCCATGATTTTAACAACCTTTTAGCCACAATTCTTGGCAATCTCTATTTGATGCGGAAAAAGATACAAGGTGATAAAAAAGGCATGTCGCGCATTCAAACCATGGAAAAAGCCGTTCACCATGGGGCTGACATGATTCAACAAATGTTAACCTTTTCACGCCAAGACAGCCCTGACATGAACAGCATGAATATGTTGGCATTCCTAAAAGAAACTGCTAAACTGGCTGAAAGCAGCTTACCTGAAAATATCCATTTTTCACTGGATTACTCATCTGATGTAAAAGAGTCATATATACAAGGCAACCTACATCAATTACAGCAAGTGATTCTAAGCTTGGTGAGCAATGCCAGAGATGCTGTAAATAATGTCTCCAATCCCGAAATAAGCCTAATTCTGAGCCAAGAAGACCCTAGCCCTGACATGTTGTTAAACTACATAGGAAGCCATCAAGAAGGTGAATGGCAATGTTTGCGCTGCAAAGATAATGGTTATGGCATTGCACAAGAGCATATCGATAAAATATTCGATCCATTTTTCACCACAAAAACTGTCGGGGAAGGCACGGGTTTGGGGCTTGCTATGGTTTATGGAGCCATTCAAAATCATCACGGTCTAATCGCTGTCGAAAGTGAGCTCAACGTCGGTACAACCCTATCAATTTTCATACCCAATCATAAAGTGTCTGAACTTCAACTTATTGACACTGATGAGCACTTTGACCAAGGTCAAGGGCAGAGTATTTTATTGGTCGATGATGACGAGCCACTACGCGATGTATTGCATGAAATTCTCAAAGAATCTGGCTTTAAGACCTTACAAGCCAGCAACGGTCAGCAAGCTGTTAATATCTTCACGAAAAACCAGCATCATATTGCACTTATCATCATGGATGTCGTGATGCCTATCATGGGCGGAGTCGCTGCTGCTAAAAAGATTCGCAACATAGACGCGACCATCCCTATTATTTTTCAAACAGGTTATGGTGAACAAACACAATTGCATGCAGCAGCCTCTATTGAGAACTGCGACACCTTAAAAAAACCACTACAAGTTCATGAGTTATTAACAAAAATACAAGAAAAGCTCAAATCATCAAAGAACCTTGAATAAGCTTATATTAGAGCTTCCTCAGAAACTCGATATTTTTTATTTTTCACCACAGAGGCACAGAGAAAAACCAAGTGTGGCGGACCCCTTTCCCTGTCTAGCTGCGCCGT
>NVTQ01000047.1 GCA_002401635.1 Pseudomonadota bacterium | reverse complement strand
ATTGCTGAAGCGGAAGCAATGCATCAGAAGTTATCTGCGATATTGGATGCGGGTGTGGATATATCTATTACATCTGAAAACTTAAGCCGTGTGGATGCCGCAGGTGCGCAACTTCTGTATGCATTTGTGAAAGAAGCAAACATACGCTCGCTTGCTTTAACATGGCAATCTGTATCTGATGCTTTAATGGAGACTGTTGCGGTGCTGGGTCTATCTGAAGGTATGGCTTTTAAGGCACCTGATGCCTGAAGTTGCACGCCGCGAATTCGCCTTTACGCGCAAAGATTTTAATCACCTCTGTCAACTGGTGGATGAACATACGGGCATTCAGTTGGCAGAGGGTAAAGAGGATATGCTTTATGGGCGTTTGTCTCGGCGCATTCGGAAAGTGGGTTTGGATTCGTTTAAAGATTACATTGAATTTCTTGAAGGTGGAGAAAACAGTGACGAATTTGGCGAGTTTATCAATGCGGTCACCACAAATTTGACATCATTTTTCCGTGAGAGTCATCATTTTGACTATTTGAAAAACACATTATTACCAGAGTTGATAAAGAAGAACCGTGCCAGCCGTCGTATTCGTATTTGGTCAGCTGGTAGTTCAACGGGTGAAGAGCCTTATTCGATTGCCATGACAGTCGCTGAAACAATGCCACCAGGCTGGGATGTTAAAATTCTTGCAACAGATTTGGATACGGATGTGCTGGCACATGGTGAACGTGGTATTTATGATGATTCACGCATTGAAGACTTGGATAAATCGGTTGTGAAACGGTGGTTTGTAAAAAGCAGTAAACAACCTGGAAAAGTGCGCGTAAAACCCGAATTACAAGCGTTGATTCATTTTCGCCAGCTCAATTTATTACAAGACTGGCCGATGAAAGGACCCATTGATATTATTTTTTGCCGCAATGTGATTATTTATTTTGATATGCCAACCAAGCAGAAACTGGTGGATCGTTATGCTGATATGTTGCCTGATGGTGGCCATTTGTTTCTTGGGCATTCCGAAGCAATGAATAATATGAGCAATCGTTTTTCTCTGTGTGGTAAATCTGTTTATATCAAGACGAATGTTTAGATGGCTATTCCACTTTCCTCGCGCTTGCCTGGTTTTGAGCATATCAATACCTACTATGATGCTGCGCATGATATTGCCACGGCCAAACTTTTGCCTGGCGAGTATTATGTGACAACGCAATCAGAAGCAGTGGTAACAGTGCTTGGTTCATGTGTTTCTGCATGTGTGCGAGACCGTGTGTTTGGCATTGGTGGCATGAATCATTTTATGTTGCCTATCCATGAAGGTGAACGGGCGACATGGCAGGGTGGTATTGTCGATAATATTACGCGCTTTGGTAATTATGCTATGGAGCATTTGATTAATGATATTTTGTCACATGGTGGCATGCGGAAAAATTTGGAAGTCAAAGTGTTTGGTGGCGGGCGAATTGTAAGGGGTTTGTCGGATATTGGCGCTTGTAATGCGCGTTTTGTTTTGGACTACTTGAAAGAAGAAAAAATACCTGTGGTCTCACAGGATTTGAATGGCGATTACCCACGTAAACTTTATTATTTTCCTAAAACAGGACGGGTTTTAATGAAGAAACTCGCCTGTTTGCATAATGACACACTTGTTGAGCGCGAGAAAAAATATTTCCGTGATATTGAAGATGCACCAGTAGGTGGAGAGGTGGATTTGTTTTGATTAAAGTATTGATTATTGATGATTCGGCACTGGTACGTCAAATGTTGACAGCTATTTTTGAGAAAGCTGCTGGGATTGAGGTGGTGGGCACAGCGCAAGACCCCATCATTGCACGCAATAAAATTAAGCAGCTGAACCCAGATGTGTTGACACTTGATGTGGAAATGCCGCGTATGGATGGTTTGACATTTCTATCGAATCTTATGCGTTTACGCCCCATGCCTGTGGTGATGGTTTCTTCGTTAACGCAAAAAGGTGCGGATGTAACCTTAGACGCATTGGAGCTTGGCGCGGTTGATTTTGTGAGTAAACCAGCAGCTTTGGGGCGTGATTTGGAAAAATACGCAGATGAGATTATTGAGAAAGTGCGTATGGCGGCTGGTGCAAGTGTTTCTGCGAGAAAACATCATGCTGTAGCGCGTTCTTCACAATCTGCCAAGATAGAAAGCAGCCAATCAGCCGATGCTGTATTGTCGAAAAAAGCAGCGCGAAGTCATTTTAGAACCACTGAAAAAATTGTTGCTTTGGGTGCATCAACAGGTGGCACAGAAGCCACTGCGAGGGTTTTGGAAGCATTGCCTTCGGGTTTCCCTGCCATTGTGATTAGTCAGCATTTACCCGTTGCATTTAGTGCTTCTTATGCAGACCGTTTGGATAGAAACTGTCAGATGAAAGTAAAATTGGCAGAAAATGGTGAACAAATTATTCCAGGGCATGTTTACCTTGCACCTGGCGAGCAACACTTATTGGTTGAGCGTGATGGTGCGCGTTATGTTTGCCGTTTGAATGATGGGCCTCCCGTGAATCGGCATAGACCTTCTGTGGATGTGATGTTTCGCTCTGTTGCCCAAAATGTAGGACCCAATGCCTTGGGTGTGTTGTTAACAGGTATGGGGGCAGATGGTGCAGAGGGCATGAAAGAAATGCTCGATGCTGGGGCTTTTACGGTGGCACAAGATGAGGCAACCAGTGTGGTATGGGGTATGCCTGGTGCAGCATGCAAATTAGGCGCTGCAAAAGAAGTGAAAGCGTTGGATAAAGTGGTGCCAACACTGCTGGAAAATTTGGATTGAAAAGGATATAGCTATGGTAAARACAGTTAAAAATGACGCAATGAATGCTGAGCTTATTCAATCTATGTCGGGTGTATTGGCTGATATGCAGGAAAGTGTTTCCAGTGAAGTGACTGCCATACGCGGGCAGAGTGATCAGGTGAAATCCTTGTTGATTGATGCGGTGGGAACGCTGCATGATGTATTTTCATCGATTCATTCGGTATCKGACCAACAAATGAAGGTGATGACCTCGATGATGATGGAGGTTGTKGGGGCGGATAAGGATGAAAATATTTTCCAGAAGGCAGAGCARGCCAGTGGTATTTTAACAACATTGGTGGATACGTTATTATTGAGCAGYAAAAATAATTTACGTGCCCTGACCTCTATGGATGTTGTGCATCATCGTATTCAGAAGATGGCAAGTATGTTGGATGAGCAGGAGACTCTGGTTGAGCAGCTATGTGCGTGCGCTGAAGCTGATACTGTGGATGTGAGTGCTCTGCGAAAATTAACGGGCAGTTTGCGCGAGCAACAAAAAGAGAAGGTGGTGTATGCGCGTGAGGCAATGGTTGAATCACATAAAACGCATCGCCTGATTGATGCCATTGCCTCAAAAGATATGGATGGCGTATTTGCATCCAAATTGCAGGTGGAGGAAATACTCAAACATTTTTTCCAGATTAATGAAGTTGTAACGCAATCTAGGACCGAGGTGAATCAACTGAATGCTGAGCAGCGTAAAAATCTAGGTTCAGCTATTCGGGCATTGCAATTTGAAGATATTTCAACACAAAGTTTAGGACATACCGATAGGCATTTGGATCGCATGCAAGGCATGTTGGATATTTTGGCTGATGGTATGCGTGGATTGGATGTATCCAAGACGAGCATGGAGAAATATGTGCAGCGTATTTCTGCCATTCATATTGCGATGCTTGGCTATCATCAAGCACTACAGTTAGAGGATAGTAACCCTGTCTCGCAAGAAAGCATGGATGAAGGTGATATAGATCTGTTTTAAGATCTATCAACAGTTAATAGGTGGTACTGCGGAGCTATCAAATGAGTTGTCTAACAAAGATTGAATTCTATATACCATCACTGGCAAACATCATCGCCTATCATAAGATCTTGGGTTTGGCACAGGCTCTTTGTGTCCAAAATATTTATGCTGAGCAGTTGGCAAAAGCGGTTGCGGCACATTGTTTGAGTGATGAGGTTGCTCATATATGTTGCACGATTCGCAATGAAGAAGGTACATGTCAGTTACTTGTACAAGTACGGCAAGGGGATCAAGAGTGGCAAGAACAAGTGCAGTTTCCCCATAAGGTAGATGCGGCTATTGTGGCGAAACAACAGCAATCACTCCCTGAAATATCTGAGACTAGCTTGTTGCAATTATTGCATAATCAACATGAAGATGTAGCACAACAGCGAGATGAGTGGAAGCAACAGCTTGGTCAATTATCATTGGAGTTAGAGCGCCAGCGGCGAAGTATGCAGCATCAATTTATGCATGATGCTTTAACAGGCTTGCCCAATAAAAGGCTTTTAGCATCTCGTTCAGAGCATCTACTGAAGTTAACAGCACGCCAAGAAAAGGTCTGTAGCTTGCTAATTATGGATATTAACGATTTTAAACATGTTAATGATACACTGGGTTATCAAGCTGGAGATTTGGTGCTTAGAGAGGTGGCAAAACGTTTGGGGAAATCATTGCGCGCGTCGGATGTTTTAGCGCGGCTTGGCGGTGATGAATTTGCTATTCTTTTGTTTAATAATGATGCCAAAGCGGCAGAAAAAGTAGCACGTAAATTACAACGCACATTGAGTAAGCCACTAGAGCTTAAAGGCAGCATACTTTCACTGGAAGCGAGTATTGGTATTAGTGAATTCCCAATCCATGGTAATAATTTAGACACATTAATGAGCAGGGCAGATGTGGCGATGTATTATGCTAAAAAAAGAGGCTTAAACATAGCTCTTTATGATGTTATGCAAGACAAAAATAGCGTTGAGCGCATGTCGTTACTTAAAGAACTGAATCATGCAATCAAATCAGATGGAATGGAGCTTTATTATCAACCACAGGTGCAGATGAATGGTAGCCATCGCTTGTCTGTGGAGGCATTAATTCGTTGGAATCACCCTGAAAAAGGCATGGTTTTCCCAGATCAATTTATTCCTTTGGCTGAGGATTCTGGGTTGATTATTCCGATGACGTGGTGGGTGTTGGAAACAGCTATAAAACAGTGCGTAATATGGCATAAGTCTGGATTGCCTGTGAATGTGTCGATTAATATATCGGCTAATTTTTTACAAGAAGAGCGTGTGGTGCAACGGGTAGCAGACTTGATTCTCCAACACGAACTGCCCGATAATGTATTTGCGCTGGAAATTACCGAAAATACCTTGATGGACGATCCGCACCAAGCTTCAAAAACGCTTCTTGAGATAAGTAACATGCATATTGATGTATCGATAGATGATTTTGGTACAGGTTATTCATCGCTGGCTTATTTAAAGCACTTGGAAGTAGATGAATTGAAAATAGACCGCTCTTTTGTTATGGGTATGAACGAGTATAAAAATGACGCTGTGATTGTGCAGACGGTGATTAATATGGCACACAATATGGGTTTGCGGGTGGTCGCTGAAGGTGTCGAGTGCCGTGAGGAATGGGATAGTCTTCATGCTATGGGTTGTGACTTTATCCAAGGTTATTTGATTAGTAGACCCAAGCCAGTTGATGAAATAAGCGAATGGTTGAAGCGTTTTTATGAGTATGGGGTGCAGTGGGATTAGGTTTAGAGTTAACTGCTTGGTTGACCTTGTTTCGAGAACTTTTAGAATGCTTTACCTATGATTCAAGCCGAGAAATTAAGTCGCCTATATGGTGAACAATATGCAGTTCGTGATTTAAGCTTCCATATTAAACATGGCGAAGTGATGGGACTTTTGGGTCCTAATGGGGCTGGAAAGTCCACGACCATGAAAATGCTTACCTGCTTTTTACCACCATCATCAGGCACGGCAAGTATTGATGGTATTGATATTCAACAGAATTTGGATGTGCGTCGGCGGATAGGTTATTTGCCAGAGCATGCGCCTTCTTATAGTGATTTGAATGTGCAAGAGCATTTGTCATTTATAGGGCGTATGTATGGTGTTCCAAAAGCAACATTGCATGATAAAATTCGTGAAATGAGTGCTGCATGTGGTTTGCAAGGGCGACTTCATCAGCGCATTGATGAATTATCCAAGGGTTACCGTCAGCGGGTGGGTTTGGCTGCTAGCATGTTGCATGATCCTGATTGTCTTATTTTGGATGAGCCAACAACAGGTCTTGATCCCAATCAAATGGTTGAAATTCGTCAGCTTATTCGCCGCTTGGGTGAGAAAAAGACGGTGTTGTTATCTTCACATGTACTCTCTGAAGTCGATGCGGTGTGTGACCGTATGATGATTATAGATCGTGGTGAATTGCGAGCGATTGGTACACGGGATGAGTTGATTGCACGTTCATCATCAGGTTTGGTCTTGCATGTTTGTATGCGCGGGGATGCGGATGCTGTGGTGACCCAAATATGTGAGCAATACAAAACCTGTGAAGTTGATAAGCATGTGTTGGCAGAAGAGGGGCTTACAAAGCTTGTATTTCACCATTCAGATATTTCGACACCTTTGGCAGAAACGGTCTTTTCGGCGGTTGTTTCAGTTGGAGGTGTGTTGCTTGACATGCATGCGCAAGAAACATCTTTGGAAGATGTTTTTCATCGTGTGACAGGAAGTGCTTTATGAGTCTATCGTGGTTTCAAATCATAAGTTTGTGTCGCAAAGAGTGGCGTATTGTGATGGATACACCGTTGGGTTATGTGATGGCGATTGCCTTTTTGATGGTGTGTGGTTTTTTCTTTGAAAGTAATTTATTTTTGATTGGGCAAGCCGATATGCGAGGCTGGTTTTCTATTTTATCATTGTTGTTGATGTTTTTTATTCCAGCCATGGCGATGCGCATGCTGGCGGATGAGAAACGCAGTGGCACATTTGAATTGTTGGCAACCATGCCCATCACGACGATGAGCATTGTATTGGGAAAATATTTGGCATTGTGGGTGCAAATTTTAGCCTTGCTTGCTTTAACCTTATTATACCCTCTAACACTTTCATGGCTGGGGAATTTGGATGCTGGACAAATTTTAGCATCCTATTTGGCAGCCGTATTATTGGCATCATCCTATGCTGCGGTGTGTTTGTATGCATCGGCGATTACCCGTTATGAAGTGGTGGCGTATGTGCTTGGTTTTGTCATGTTGCTGTTATTGTTTTTACTTTCAAAAGCCATGCCAACCTTTTCCCCTGCCGTGCAAGATTGGTTGGTTTTATTAAGTCCATTATCGCATTATCAGTCGATGTTGCGTGGTTTGGTGCGTTTATCTGATGTCATGTTCTTTATCGCCATGAGTGGTCTATTTTTAACCTTAACATGGTTTGAATTGGAACGTCGGAGGTGGCGTTAATGGCTAAACTTGGCTTGATAGACCAACGTAAAGTGATGCGCCGTTCAGCATGGCTGCGTGTGTTGCTTGCATTGTCGCTGGGAGTATTGCTTTTTATGCTGGCAAACCTTTCTCATATACGCAGTGATTGGACAGAAGATCAAATTTACAGTTTGTCTGATTCAACCAAGCAGGTGCTTGATGCCCTAGATGAACCTTTGATGATTCGTGCTTATATTACCTCAGATATGCCGCAACCTTATGGTCGTTTGCAACGTTTTATTGAAGATATGTTGCAGTCTTATTATGAGGCGGGGCATGGCAATGTGGGTTTTGATGTGATGGATCCTGCATCAGATCGTAATGTATTGGCTTCGCTTAAAGCTTTAAATATTCCCAAGGTACAAGTGCAGGTTGTGGAAAATGATCGTGCGCAGGCAAAACAAGGTTATTTGGCGATTGTATTGGCGTATTTGGATCGCAAAGAAGTTATTTCTGTGTTGCAAAGTGAAGAAGGTTTTGAATATTTATTAACCAAAAAAATCAAGAAACTGACAGGTGAAGGGCGTGTGAAAATCGGGCTAACATCGGCTTTTGGCGCACATACACTGGCTGAATTGCAGCGTTTTTCTGCATGGATGAAAGATGATTATGAGTTTGTAACATTGGATTTGCTCAATGCTGCTGTTCCCGATGATGTGCGCGCTGTGATTGTTGATGGTATGACTGAAGCACCATCAAAGCTGTGGCGCTTTCGTTTGGATCAATTTCGAATGCGTGGTGGTGGTGTTTGGGTGCTGGCAAGTAGTGCCAGACCTTTATTGTCACAGGGTTTTGATGTGCAAGCTGTGGATGCCCATGCCAATGATTGGCTACATGATGATTTGAATGTTTCTGTAGAATCAGGTTTGGTGATGGACAAGCGTGCACAGCGGGTTGTGGTGCGTAATGGGGTGTTTCAATCKCAAGTGGATTATCCCTTTGTACCCAATGTATTGGACTTGAACGAAGCGCATGTGATTAGTCGGGATTTGGAGTCAGTTTCCATACCCTTTGTTTCACCATTGTTGGCAGTGAATGATAAAGCACAGGTGCTGCTACAATCATCGCCATGGAGTGCGGTGCAAGATGGACCGCCATTTGATGTGTATCCTTTGATGGATATRGATAAACGYTTTGAAGGTTTGCAGGTGAAATCAG
Organism: Pseudomonadota bacterium; assembly: GCA_002401635.1. Classification (GTDB taxonomy): domain Bacteria; phylum Pseudomonadota; class Zetaproteobacteria; order Mariprofundales; family Mariprofundaceae. The sequence continues at coordinate 7,590 of NVTQ01000047.1, read as the reverse complement.
AAGTGCTGGCATTGGYRTTTGAAGGCAAAATGACATCGGCATTTAAGACTTTRCCKCAAGGTATRAAAGGCTCRYTRSKAACCCATGTGGATGARGGACGTTTRTTGGTWATAGGCTCTYCTGGRYTGCTTGATGATGAATTTATGGATGGTTCAGCAGTGATGTTGGCTTTGAATAGCTTGGATTGGTTAAGCCATGATGAAGCCTTGATTGCACTGCGTTCACGGGGTGTGACAGAACGTCCTCTGGCAGCATTAAGCAGTGATGGTAAGCTGGTGTTTAAACTATTGTGGCTGTTCTTTTTACCATTGTTGGTTTTGTTGTTTGGATTATGGCGTTGGTGGCAGCTAAAACACCCCGTGGTGAACGAATGAAAAAAACAGTGTGGGTCATATTGTTTCYGTTATTGTCGTGGATGGTGCTTTGGATGTGGCTACAGCCATCATCGCAATCGCAGCATATGGACACATGGTCAAACATTGCGCCGCAAGATGTTGTAAAAATTATAATTCAGAGACATGGTGATAAAAGCATCGTTTTGAAACGACAGCAAGGGCAATGGCTGTTGGCGAATGGCGATTTGGCTGTACAGGATGCGGCATTGCGTTTGCTGGATGATTTAACAATGATGCAAGTGATTCGGGTGGTAACAAAAAAACGTGATTATGATGTTGATTTAGGATTGCTCAAACGAGGGGTTAGCGTGCAATGTTTGGATGCACAAGATGTTGTGTTATTGGATATAAGAGTAGGCAAGCAGGGTAGTGATTTGCTTTCTACCTATGTCCGAAGAACGGGTGATGATGCGGTTGTAGCGGTGAATAAAGCTTTGGTTTGGCAAGTAAAGCGTACGGAAAAAGCATGGAAAGCAGTGGAGAAAATAGAGTAATGAGCAAACTTATTTTGTTTGATTGTGATGGCACATTGACCGACTCAAACATGGTCATTGTGCGTGCTATTCAGCGGGCTTTTGAGGATAGTGCCTTGCTTGCACCGAACACGACGGATGTTTTGGCAGCTTTGGGTATGTCTTTGGATGGTGTGGTTGAAGGATTGCTGCATAAACAAGGCAATGATTCAAAAGAGTTCGTGAGCCTGATTGCACAGGCTTACCGTGAGCATTATTGGTCTTTTGAAAAGGATATTCGATTGTATCCAAGGGTGTTGGATGTTTTGCAAGCACTCAAGCAACGTGGTTATTGGATGGCAATTGTAACAGGTAAATCCAAAGATGGTTTGGAACGCGTTTTATCACGTTTTAATTTGAGAACGTATTTTTATACTTGGCGAACAGCAGATTGTTGCCACTCTAAACCACACCCTGCGATGGCGCTGGAATGTATGTCGGAGTTGGGCGTGGATGCTGGGAACACAACCTTGGTTGGAGATTCTCACTTTGATATTCAGATGGCAAAAGCTGCGGGGGTACGTGCTTTGGGGGCTGCTTTTGGCTCTGAAAACCCGCAACACTTGTATGATGAGGGCGCAGATAAAGTCTTGTATGCTTTTGAGGAGCTATTGGATTGTTTTCCTTAAGTGTAGGGTGCCCCAAACTTAATATTAAAAATATTATTCGTGTTACAGGCCAGTGATGTATGATTGGGTGAGGGGTATTCGGGGGAATGATGAAAAAAATTATTAAATACAGTTTAAGTGTATTGGCACTTGTGGTTGTTTTATTGTTACTGGTACCATTTTTCTTGAATGTGGAAGATTACAAACAAGAAATTGAGCAACAGGTAGAGGATGCTACAGGGCGAGTCTTGAAAATTGGTGGTTTGCAGGCTTCATTGTTTCCTTGGGTTGGGGTTACCTTGGATGATGTTGTATTGGCAAACCGTCAGGGTTTTTCAGAGCGTGATTTTTTGAAGGTGAAGCATCTCAATGTGCAAGTGGCTTTGTTACCATTATTAAGCCAGAGACTAGAAATTGTTCGTTTTAAACTTGAAGCGCCTGAGATTTTTATGGAACGTAATGCCAAGGGTGAAGGCAACTGGGAAGATTTATTGCCAGCTTCACCAGAATCAATGACTGCAGTTGCAGGAGAGCCAGAAAATAGCGTGCCTGCTGCAAAAGACGATGAAAAAACAGGCTCGGCTTTGGCGGCTTTAAGCGCGGAGTCTTTGCAACTCCTTGATGGTAAATTTATCTGGCAAGATGCCCAGTCAGGTGTGCGCATAGCACTGACAGATGTGCAGGTGGAGCTGGATGATGTGCAGTTAGAACATCCTGTTGGGGTAAAAATTTCAGCGCGTTTGAATGGCGATAAAATAGATATAGATGCACAGCTTGGTCCGGTGGGCGATTTGGCATCGTTGGATGTGAATAAATTGCCTATTCAATTATCGCTTAAGAGTGATGCTATTCGTTTAAAATCCTTTGCAACATTGATTGGCTCTTTCCCTGAAAAATTAGGGGATATAAACAAAGCAAGTGTGATGCTCAACATGCAATTGGAGCAGCGCCCTGATGGTGTGCGTTTATTGGCAGGTGAAGGGGCATTGTTGGCTGCGATGAACATTGCATTGGATTGGAAAGTAGAAATGCCGAATGTGAATACATTACGCTTGAATCATGTGGGCATTGCCATCAATGATAAGCCTTTATTTGCCATACAAGGTGATGTAAAAAAATTAAACAAAGCACCGCGTTATACCTTGCGTATTCAGGGTGAAAACATTCAACGCACATGGTTGGCGAGTTTGTTGCCAGAGCTGAATCAGATGTATGCGGCGCATCCGTCGCCATGGAAGACATTGAAAATAGGAGCCTCACTTGCTGGCACGAAAGACCGTGTTGATTTGAGGGATATGCAGGTGCTTCTAGATGGTGAAATTGTGCAATTATCGGGCAGTGTGGGATTTGCAAAAGCCCCCAATATTCGTTTGCGTTTGGCGGCTAAAACATTGCATCTTGATCCTTGGTTACCGCAACCCGCAGAAGCTTCTGCGAATAGCTCTGAAAATGCCTCTGGAAATACTTTACCTGCTAAAAATTCAGATACTGCACAAGCAAATAAGGCAGCTGTTGAGCCAGACTTGCGCTTTTTAAAGCCTTGGCGTGTATCGATGCAAATGCAGGTTGAAAAATTATTCATGCGTGGTTTGGAGTTAGGGCATTTACGAGGAACGCTGAAAGGTGAGCGTGGCGTGTTTACATTGTCGCCCTTGGGATTTGATTTGGCAGGTGGACAGGTTCGAGAAACTGCGAGCCTAAATGTAAACCGTTACCCTGTGACGTGGACCGAATCCATTCATATTTCGGGGTTGAAATTAAAGCCTATATTAGAAGCTGTTGCAGGCACGGATTTATTGGATGGAACAATGCGGTTGGATACCAACTTGAAAGCAACAGGTCTGCTGCCAAAGACTTCGATGGCTTCTTTGAATGGTACAGGGCAACTATTGCTGCAAAATGGTAGAATAAAAGGCTTTGATATTGCAGGCGGTTTGCGAAATTTATCGACGCTTGGTTCACAAAAGTCAGCCAGTGCGCAATACACTGATTTTGCGCAACTGCAAGCCAGCTTTAAAATCCGTAATGGCATTGCAAAAAATGATGATTTATTTATGGCATCGCCACTTTTTCGCTTAACAGGCAAAGGTGTGGTTAACTTGCCTGCCGCGACACTTGATTTTCATGTGCGCCCTAAATTAATTGGTTCATTGGTGGGGCAAGGGGATACCTTAACGGTGCGTAAAGGTTTGTCTGTGCCCTTGCACATTTATGGTCCATTTGCATCACCAAGCATCAAACCTGAATTGGATGCAAAATCATTGCTTGAAAATGCAGGTGGTTTGATGGGTAGTGGCGCGGGTGGTGTCGGCGGGATATTGGGTGGTTTGTTGGGTGGTAAGAATGCTCAGCCTGCTAAAAGCCAACCTGCTGAAATTAAACCAAAATCGCAGCCTTTGACACCCGAGCAACAAATACAAAAGGGTTTAAAAGGCATCTTGGGGTTTTAAGCGGTGTCAAAAATATTTGAACATTTAAGAGTGCAGCCAGAGCGTCCTCAAATTCGTCAGATTCGTAGGGCGGCGGATGTGTTGAGGCAAGGTGGTTTTGCCATTGTGCCGACAGAAACAACGTATGCGATTATGATGCTGCCGCAAGCATTGCAGGCTCAAGATGCGGTGCGTCAGTTGCGGCAACTTGATGATAAACATTTATGGTCTTTGGTGGTATCCGATTTATCGCAGGCAGCAAACTATGTGAGTATGGATAACCAAGCGCATCGTATATTAAAACGTTGTTTGCCTGGCTCTTATACGTTTATCTTGCCCGCCACGGGAACATTACCCAAGCGGGTATTTGGCAAACGTAAGGATGTAGGTATCCGTATGCCGAGTCATGCGGTGTGTTCGATGCTATTGGATGAGTTGGGGGAGCCTTTGTTGGCAACCTCGATGCAGTTTTCGGATGAGGAATATATTGCGACGGATCCTGATCAGATGCGCGAGCGCTGCCAGCATTTGGCAGCGGTGTTAATTGATGCGGGCTGGGGCGGTATGACACCAACAACGGTTGTGGACTTGTGTGATGATGGCAATGTGTTGCGTTTGGGTTTGGGTGAGTGGCCATTCAAATAATGGCTGTTAAAGTTTTGAGTTGTATGATGATAAGGAGCAAAGAGTGACGAAAGAAGGTGTGATAGAGCAAGAAATCTCTACGGAAATGAGCGCTGAAGAGCGTAGGGGTGCAGCCTCATTGGCGAGTATTTTTGGGCTTCGCATGATGGGATTATTTTTAATTCTGCCCGTATTTTCAACCTATGCACATGGTTTGGATGGTGCTTTGGAGAAGCCTTATTTGGTGGGCATCGCATTGGGAGCTTATGGTTTAACTCAGGCTTTGTTGCAGATTCCCTTTGGCATGATGTCGGATCGTTTTGGTCGTAAGCCTGTGATTGCGGCGGGGATGATTTTGTTTGCGCTTGGCAGTGTGATTGCAGCTATGGCGACATCCATTGAAGGTGTTTTGTTGGGGCGTGTGATTCAAGGCTCTGGCGCAGTGGCAGCCGCAGTGATTGCTTTGGCAGCTGATTTAACCCGTGATGAACACCGCACCAAGGCAATGGCGATGATTGGTATTACCATTGGTGTTTCGTTTGCAATCTCTATGGTTTTAGGGCCTTTGCTGAATGGATGGATAGGCGTTTCTGGCATCTTTTGGCTGACGGCGGTATTGGCATTGGCCTCTATTTTGGTGCTATATTTTATTGTTCCCGACCCGAAACAAACCTCTCACCACAGTGATAGTGAAGTCACAGCATCCATGTTTGGTCAGATTTTAAGACATCAAGATTTGTTGCGTTTGGATGCAGGTGTATTGATTTTACATGCTTCGTTAACAGCAATGTTTGTGGTGTTGCCGTTGGTTTTGGCAGATAAGGCGTTAAATTTATTGGCAATGTCAGATCAGTGGATGTTGTACTTGCCCGTGATGTTGCTTTCGTTTGTATTCATGATCCCATTAATCATCGTTGCCGAAGCAAAGCGTAAAATGAAACAGGTGTTTGTATTATCGATTGCTTTATTAATAGCAGCCTGTGTGATGTTGGCAACGGGGCATGCCTCGATTGTTTGGATTGGCGTTGCATTGTTGGTGTTTTTTACAGGTTTTAACACCTTAGAAGCCAGCCTGCCGTCACTGGTTGCCAAATATGCACCCGCAGGAGCGAAGGGCACTGCCATTGGTGTGTTTAATACGAGTCAGTTCTTTGGTGCCTTTCTTGGCGGTGTTTTGGGTGGTTTTATGTATCACCCTGCCATACAAAATTATGCTATGGTATTTTGGGTTGTTGCCGCGTTATTGGTTGTGTGGTTGTTGATTGCTATGACTATGCAGCAACCACCTTATTTGGCATCGCGCTCATTTCAGGTGCCATTGGACAATGCAGCTCAGGCGCGTGATTTAGAGGCTAGGGTGCTGGCAGTTGAGGGTGTGATTGAGGTATTGGCGATTGCTGAAGAGTCATCATTGTATTGTAAAGTTGATAACAAGATTGTGGATGAGAAAACATTGTTTGCGGCGATAAAAATGTCATGATGGCTTTGTTTTTGCTAGTCTATAGCCTATTAAATATTTTATTGGGACACTACTGTCCGACAAAAAAATGATAAATGGGTGATTTACCAATGGCATTGCAATATTTTTTGATGGTATAATGCTGTCTGTAGGAGAATAAAGGGTATCTTGTTTTACACGTCATTCCCGCGAAGGCGGGAATCCATTGTTTGCAAGATATTCTGGATTCCCGCCTTCGCGGGAATGACGAAGGGTTACTTTCGTCAGACAGTAGTGTTATTGGGAATGAATGATAAAGGAGTGAGGGATGAAAGATTTTTTTGAGAGAGTATTATGGAATTCACGTTATGTGGTTCTATTGGCTGTTTGGTCATCGATTGTCGGTATGTTGTTATTGTTTTTATTATCCGCAGCCGATATGGCGAAGTTAGCATGGGAATTTGTTGAATATGCTTTTTTGGGCATTGAGAAACCAGATTTTCACACGTCGGTAGTGAGCCATGTGATTACAGCAGTCGATGATTTTTTATTGGCGACCGTACTACTTATTTTTGCTTTGGGACTTTATGAGCTATTCATCTCCAAAATTCATGTAGCAGAGGGCAGTGAAAATGCCAATAATATTCTGATGATTAATAGTCTGGATGACTTAAAAGACCGTTTGGGTAAAGTTATCTTAATGATTTTGATTGTGGCATTTTTCAAAAATGTTTTGCATGTTACCTTTGATGATCCATTCGATATTATGTATATGGGCGCAGGTATTTTGATGGTTTCACTGGCAAGTTACTTTAGCCATAAAGCTGGAACAAAACACTAAGTATGCCAGCCGCAAAAAACATCTGGCTTGGGCGTGCGCTGGATGCTTTGCTCTTTATTACAACGCTTGCCGCTGTTGGTATTGCGCTATGGGAAGAAGCCCCTGACTGGGCAGATCCCATAGCATTGGCGTGCTTTTTTGTATTTTTTCTTTGGCGTTGGTTGATTTCTATGGATCGACAGGCTTATTTGAAAGCAAACTGGCTGGATTTGGCATTGATTGTATTACTTGCATCACCATTGTTGCGCTTATTTACCGCATTAAGGGTGGTGCGGATTTTACCTGCCTTGCGTTTGGGAGCATTTTTACGAACCAATCGTAAAAAAATCCTAAGCGTTGTCATTATTTCACAAGAAAGCTTTCCTGCTGCCATGGCAATGATTTTTGGTGTTGTTTTTATTTTTGGTATGACGGTTTTTCTTTTAGAACACGCTGCTAACCCACAGTTTGCTCAGGTTGCTGATGGGCTTTGGTGGGCATTTGTAACGCTAACGACAGTCGGTTATGGTGATATTGTGCCAATCACAGCGGGTGGTCGTATTGTGGCTGTATTTACCATGATTTTTGGTATCGCTATTTATTCGTTGATGATTGCCAATTTAACATTTTTTGTTGAAGAGCAGGGGCGCAAACGTCAGCTTGAAAAAGACCAACAAGACAGTACACAGGAAGATTCGAGCAAGCCTAAATAGACTCTCCTCAGAAACTAAAATGATTATAAATATTAACAAGAAATGATTATT
>NVTQ01000046.1 GCA_002401635.1 Pseudomonadota bacterium | reverse complement strand
GATGAAATGAGTAATAGCAATCCTATTGCTCTTTTTATCCAACGCGGGCAGGGGCAAAAAGAGCACGCTTGACGAAATAGTGAGGTTTTTTGAGGAGCCCTTAAATTGACCCGCCATAAAAAAAGGGCTAGACCTTATCTATGGACAGGTGCATGAAATTTTTTAAGGAGGGCAGCAAATGATTCACATCGGCATTTTACACTCTTTAACGGGCAACATGGCTCTTAGTGAAAGTCCTCTGGTTCAAGCAGTCCAACTTGCTATTAAAGAAATCAATCAAGCTGGCGGTGTTTTGGGTCAGCCATTGGAAAGCATGGTTTTAGATGGCGAGTCCAACCCCGATACATTTGCAACAAAAACGCGGGTATTCATGGATACTGGCATCACCACTATTTTTGGTTGCTGGACTTCAGCATCAAGGAAAGCAGTAAAAGGCGTTATTGAAGGAACCGACACCCAACTTTGGTACCCTTTGCAATATGAAGGTTTGGAGCAATCAGCAAACATTTACTATACAGGCAGCACCTTAAACCAACAAATTGAGCCCGCTGTAAACTGGTGCTTGGAGAATTTAGGGAAAAAGTTTTTCCTTGTTGGCTCTGACTATGTTTTTCCAAGAACCGCCAATCGACTTATTCGTGCCATTATTAAACAACAACATGGCGAGATCGTCGGAGAGACTTATCACCAACTGGGTGATCAAAACTTTAGCAATACATTAAAGGAAATTCAAAAAGCACAACCAGATATTATCTTTAACACGCTCAATGGTAACTCAAACATCGCATTTTATAATCAGCTACATGCAAGCCATATGCATGCAGATAATTTTCCAACGATGGCTGTTAGCCTTGGCGAAGCAGAAGCAAGGATACTCCATCAGAATATTGACGGTCACTATGCTTGTTGGAGTTATTTTCAAACGCTTCAAAACAAAAATAATCCATCATTTGTGCAAAGCTTTCAAGATAACAACGGCACTGATGCCGTGACATCAGCCCCCATTGCGACTGCTTATTCACAAATTCACTTATGGGCAAAAGCCGTGAACCTTGCTGGCTGCACCACTAGATCCAGCGTACATCAAGCATTAAAAGGCTTATGTTTTGATAGCCCTGTGGGGAATTTTCAAATCATCGAAAACAACCATACACCCCTAAAAGCGTTCATCGGAAAAGCCAATAGCAAAGGGCAATTTGAATCTATTTGGGAATCAGCCTCAGAAATTGAACCGCTACCATGGCTGGGACTCGAGCACATGAAGCTTGCTAGCTCATACCTTATCAAAGAAATTATGGCTGAGTTTCCTCAAAACTTAGACTCCTTAACAGAACACCAACAACTGGAAAAAGAAGCTCGCCTAAGCATGTCCCGCATGAATGAAGCACAACATATTGCTCATTTTGGCAGCTGGGAGCTTAACATCATAAGCAATGAGCTATGGTGGTCAAATGAGGTTTATCGAATATTTGAAGTAGATCCCAAGAAATTTAATGCTTCCTATAATGCTTTTCTCGATGCCATTCACCCAGATGATCGTGACTTGGTAAGTGCTACCTATGCAACATCTTTAAAGACAAAACAGCCTTATGAGATTATTCATCGGCTTCAGATGCCTGATAACACAATCAAGCATGTACAAGAAAAATGTTCAACATTTTATGATGATGAAGGCAACGCCATCCGCTCCGTCGGAACAATCCAAGACATCACCAAGCAGATTGAGGAAGAACAAGAACAACTCAAATTTCAAAGCCAACTTGAGCACACACAACGACTAGAATCCTTGGGAGTTCTTGCGGGTGGTATTGCCCATGATTTTAATAATATTCTCACTGCCATTCTGGGTAATGCCGCCATGGCAGAGAACAAGGTATTGTTAAATCCCGCAATCGCAAAAGAACACCTATCCAATATCGTAACATCAAGTGAAAAAGCCGCCGACTTATGCCGCCAAATGTTAGCATATTCAGGTAAAGGCAAGTTTGTCGTGAGAGCCATGGATCTATCATCCATGGTAGAAGAAACATTCAGGTTGCTTGATGTATCTATTRCTAGCGGGGTTATTATAAAATACCAGCTGACTGAAAACCTTCCAGCAGTAGAAGTGGATGTGGTACAAATTCAGCAGGTTATTATGAATCTTGTCATCAATGCCTCTGATGCCATCGATAAAAGAAGTGGTGTCATCTCTATAAGCACAGGTGTMATGCATGCCAATGAAATGTACCTAAAAGAGACAAGCTTGGATGATCATCTTCCCGAAGGGCGTTATGTATTTCTTGAAGTATCAGATACGGGTAAAGGTATGAGTAAAGAAGCTCAGGCAAGAATATTTGAACCCTTCTTTACCACCAAAATGACAGGGCATGGCTTAGGCATGAGTGCAGTTCAAGGCATTATTCGAGGGCATGATGGTGCCATCAATGTCTATTCTGAAGTAGGGCAAGGAACGACAATTAAAATTCTTCTCCCCATTAGCAATCTACTAAAAGAAGAGGCTAAAAACCATAGCAATCTTCACCAACTGCCTAGTTTTAAAGGTACTGTATTGGTTATTGATGATGAGGARACCATTCGAGAAACCGCTAGYATGATGCTTGAATAYATGGGKTTTAAGGTRYTMACTGCCATTGATGGKCARGATGGTCTTGATRYATACAAAAAACACCARGCWGACATTAGCCTTGTTCTAATGGATATGACAATGCCKMGAATGGATGGYAAAACCTGYTTTAGAGARCTTCGRYRYTTAAATGARAAYATTAAAGTTATCCTATCAAGTGGCTATAAYGAGCAAGAAGCYACMAGCTTATTTGCAGGCAAAGGTCTGGCAGGATTTATTCAAAAACCCTATACACCTGATTTACTAGAGGAAAAACTGCGCGAGCTYTTRGCWAMSACTTAAAYACAAAAYATRCATACAACCTTRTGTGTTAMRYWYAAAAATTAGAGCATCTTTTTATGATTTGTATATCCTGTCACGTTGTAAAATTTGGAGGGTAACATGACACGTTTGTTTGCAATATTGATCGCAGTAGGTTTTCTAAGTGTAAGCCAAGTTGGAAACAGCTACGCCGATTCTGATCACGATGATAATAAATATGAGCAAAAACATGAAAAAGATAATGACGAGCACAAAAAGGACGGCCACGCTTCTAAATCGAGCACGCAACCACGCTCACACAATGGAAGTGGAAATCCCGTAAGCCAAAGTCTTGATGCTGTAAGCAATAGCGTCAATAAAGCCGCACATAAAATCAACCAAGCCAAAGAATGGTGGCAATTCTGGTAAATTCATGATGTTAGGCCTGGCTAAATAGTCAGACCTAACACATTCACCTGCTTGTTCTGCACCTAGGGAGAATGTGCCATACAAAGCGCTGATTAACTCTGGATGGCAAGCCATGAGATTCAAAATCGCTAAGACCAAGGCGAGAATTGCAGGCAATAGCAACGCTATTGATAAGATGAGCAACGTAGGAATGGGTGATTATGGGCGCATGATTGCCATTCATTGAGTTGATCAGCGCTTCCCTAGCCAAGATATAGTCWTTCAGCAATTGATTTACCCTATTCTTTACCCATATCACCCCTCATCCTAACCTTCTCCCCTCAAGTGGGAGAAGGAACTAAACTCCCTCTCCCTCTCCCGCTTGAGGGAGAGGGTTGGGGTGAGGGTTTTCAAACAATGAAGTGTCATTTAGATGAATGCTTTTTCTAAGGTAAATCAATTTATGAATCACTATAGCTATTTAAAACTTTGCAATAACGATGCTGTAATCAAATGCCAGCCATCAACCAACACAAAAAGAATAATCTTCAAGGGCAGTGAAATCATCACTGGGGGCAACATCATCATGCCCATACTCATAAGCACCGATGCCACAACCAAATCAAGCACCACAAATGGAATATAAATCAAAAAGCCAATCTCAAAGGCCGTACGCAATTCACTAATAACAAATGCTGGAATCAACACATACATCGGGGTCTCACTTGATGTTTTAGGTTTTTCAAGCCGCGCTGCATTAAGAAACAGCAGCAAATCATCTTCCCGTGTTTGCCGCAACATAAACGATTGAAGCGGGGCTTTTGCCTTTTCAAACGCAGCAGCTTGCGATAATTCTTTTGCCAAATACGGCGTAATTGCATCAGCGTCAATTTTTTGCCACACAGGCATCATAATAAACATGGTCATAAACAACGCCAAACCAATAATAATTTGATTCGGAGGGCTTTGTTGTGTGCCCAATGCCTGACGTAAGAATGCAAAAACAATAACAATCCGAATAAACGATGTCATCATCATCAAGATGGATGGTGCCAATGTTAAAATGGTTAAAAATGCCAGTATTTTAAGCCCTGTGAACCAATCATCAGGATTATTACCTTCACCCAAAGCAAGTGAAAGCGTGGGTATATCCACTGCCCATGTCACTTGCGGGAAAAGCAATAAAACTAAAAGAAACAACCTAATCATCTGATATTTTCTCCGCAATTTCAGAGGCATCCGCAGCCATCTCTTCAAAAGACTCAATCACACTTACCCCTGCAACAGAAGATGTAGATAAAATATAATGTTTATTGCCACGCTGCACTTCGATAAGGCTATGCCGAGAATCCAATGACAAGCGCTGCAACACGCGCATACCAGATCCATGGCTTGATAAAGTGTGGTTTTGAAAYCGTTTCATRCCCCAYACAAATAAAGMAAAYAGWGCCAAAACCCCTGCCARAGCGGCAATSGATTGCAYCAACATCATCGTCAAACYTTGTTCCATAARATCTAGCTCAAGCTTCGGATACGYTCACCAGAAGGCACWATATCCACAATACGAACCCCTAACTTGCCATCCGCAGAGACCACTTCACCACGCGCAAACACTTGCCCATTGGCTAAAATTTCAACTTCTGCATCTGCTTCTTTTTTCAAATCAACCACKGTGCCTCTGTGCAACCGAGCCACAGCATGYAAGGGCATTTCTACCCGMCCYARTTCCACACTAACTTCCAACGGAACATGCATAATCGCATCCAAATTGGGGCGTGCGATATCTTGCTGATTMATTTCTGTGTTTGTATCATTGGCATCACTCATGATGCACCTCCGTGTATCTTTTGAATAAGTTCAGCCGCCAATATGCCATCTTGACTGCCTGCTTTTGCCTGAAACATTGGCATCTTATCAATCCATAAAATGCTTGGTTCAGATTCGGCGACTTTTAAGGGCAAATAATCACCTGGCGATAAATTTAAAAATTGCCCAACATTCATTTTGCACTGCCCCATYTCTAAACGCATCGTGAGCGGCACATCATTCAAGGATTCTTGTAACCGTTGCTGCCAATCATGATCCACAGATACTGGTTCATCGTTTATAGTTGAGCGCAAATTATCCAACATTGGTTCAAGAAAAGTGCGTGGGTAATGCAAGCCGAATATACCTTTAACATTTTCATCCAGTTCTATTTCAAACTGCATCGAAAAACACGCATCATACGAGCTTGCCACCGCCAAAAATTGCGGATCCGTATCAATTTTAAACAATACAAAATCTAGAACAGTCACTGGCTTCCATGCACCTTCTAAATGCATTTCAAGACTCTGAGCAATACGTTCAGACAACCTTTTTTCTACGGGTGACAGCGTAAGAATTTCCTCGCCATACACCTCACCATTGCCACCCAGCATGGCATCCACATGTGCCACAATTAAAGTCAGGTCAAAACTCAACATCATTCGACCATAGCCTTCCACGGAATACGCAAAAAACACCTGTGGTTCTTGTGTATCAATCACATCGCTATAAGGCACCTGATCCATACTTTTAAACGATACCGTAACATCACGGCTAAACGTATCCGACCACTGWTYCTTCAAAGCYTCTGCCATRCGCTCTTGTAARTTTACAAATAAAGGGTAACGCCCAGGGCCATCAACACCACCACTATCAAACGTAAAATCCTCAACATTTTTGGGTTGTTTTAACGGCGGTAATGTCGCAAAAAGGGCTTCAACCGTCTCCCCTGGTGCAACACTTGCCACCAAAGCCTCAATTTCTTCWGGCTCAAGTATGGGTTTKGGCWGTGTATCTTCCCCTATACTAGRCTCTTCCATAGCCACATCTGATGTCGCATCATTCGTCATTGCGATACAAAGTCCGTAAAAAACATTTTCTTCACAGGTTTATAGGGTTGAAAATCGTTATTGATACGATAAATCAACTCTGATTTTAAGTCGTTTTTACCCGCAGGTGTCCGAATTTCTTCAAACTTCTTCCCCGATACAACCGTTATAATCCGATCTTTTACAGTTGCCGCCCCTACGGTAGAGCTTAATCTCACTTTGTCTTCTTCGGTTCGYAATATYAATAATATTTTGGTGCGYARAAAACGATTATCATTGGCTAAGTTAATCGTTAGACCATCAATTTCCATTTCGACAGCGACTGCATCAGGGTCTTCCACTTCTACTTCAGGTAACTTGGTCTCCATGGTTTCCGTAGGCGCTCCATCAGCAGTCGCTGCTGGCTGGTCGCTTTGTATCAATGTCCATGCCACAAAACCACCCACGCCCAAAACCAATACCAGTAATACGGTATTAATAATCGGCAATAAACCACCTGATGATTTTTTCTCTTCTTGTTGCTCATCAGCCATTTGCATACTCCTTCAGTTGCTCTTATCTATTTGTCATTCACGCAATGCATACATCACTTATACAAAACAATCTCAACTCGCCGATTGCGATTACGCCCAAAAGGTGTTGCATCGGTTGAAACAGGACGCGATGGCCCATAACCTGCCAGCGATAAACGKGCTGGATCTACACCTTCTTCTTCCAAGATACGCAAGACTGATGCCGAGCGTGCCAACGTAAGACTCCAAGGGTCTTGATACTTATTTCCCACGCGTTTTTTAAACCGTGTATCCGAATGCCCATTGACTTTTATTTTCCCTGGCGACATCGCTAACATGCGTGCAATTCTTCGTAGAGCCTTGATATTTTCAGGTTTAAGCTCTGCTGAACCCGCATCAAACATCACCGCATCGCTAATCCTCAAATACAAGCGATCTTTTACAATCACCCCCTTCACTTTATGTTCCAGGGTGCTATTTTGTAAGACAACGTGGCTATTTTGRCGCATCGCCARCATCAATTCACGCGGTGTTACTGCGCGTTGTAATTCAGAAGGGGGAATAAGATTAATCTCGGTTCTTTTACCCGCATTTAAAACTGATACAGCTTTTTGAAAGTATGTAGAAATATCCTGCAAGCCTGTTTGATCCAGCGTAGACATCGACACCAGCAGAATGAAAAAAGTCAGCATCAAACTTACCAAATCTGCAAATGTCGTCATCCATGCTTCTGGGTCAGGTTTGTAGACAACAGGCCACTTCTTTTTCCGAGCCATATTAAAACCCTCTCTTCGGAGCTGCGACGGCTGCACGGTCAGCACCCGATAATCGAATGCCGCTCTTATTCTCAGGGTTGGCTGTAACGGGTCTAAATTTCAAGGTTATTTCAACACGTCGACTCATCTCAGGGTGGTTGGCAATGGGATGTTTATCGCCCATCCCTGCAACAATCATGCGGCCATTGGCAACACCACGCTCTGATAACGCATGGAAAACACTCATCGCACGCGCTGCTGATAGCTCCCAGTTGGATGGGTATAATGAGCTCTTTACAGGTCGCTCATCCGTATGACCTTCAATAAAAACTTCAATCACTTCAGGGTATGAGAAAATAGCTGCCAACTTATCCATCAACGGCATACTGCTGGGCGATAAATCAACATGGCCTGATGCAAAAACAATGCTCTCTGGAAGTCGAACACGAACTTTATCTTCATCCAAAGGAATGACATTCATGCCATCTATTCCCAATGCTTTCGATACTTCCGTCAATTCTTTGGCGGTTCGTTTCGGCGCACGAGAGCCTTCAATAATATCCCGAGCAGGCATAGCTGGTCCTTTACCTTTGCTAAGGTTCGCACCATGAGCCAAGGGGCTAAATGTGCCTGCCAATGAACCCAATGCTGCCAGCCGTTTTTCTTCCACAATCACCGCCATGGATGTTAGTAGAATAAAAAATGCCAACATCTGCATCATCAATTCAAGGAATAAAGCAGCGCCAATATCCTTGGGAGGATCAACAGGGTTTGGTTTTTTTTCTCGCTTAGCCATGGTTTAGTCGAACGCGGACGAACGTTCCTTCGGAGGCAAGTAACCAAGCAGCTTCTGCTCCATCACACGCGGATTTTCACCCGCCACCAATGATTGAATACCCGTTAAAATAATTTCCAATACCAACATCTCTTCTGTACTACGCGTTTTCAATTTCCCTGCCCATGGAAGGAACAAGATATTGGCAAGCAACGCACCATAAAATGTAGTTAACAATGCCACTGACATCGAAGGCCCAATCGATGAGGGATCCTCCATATTGGATAACATCAGCACCAAACCGACCAGAGTACCAATCATTCCCATAGAAGGCGCATACGTTCCACAAGCCGTTAACATATCAGAGCCTTCGAGATGCCTGCCTGAAATCTTATCCATCTCCATGTATAAAATATCTTCTATCTCAGATGGCTCCTGCCCATCAATGGCCATTTGCAGACCCTTCGCCATAAATTCATTCTCAATATCACCAACCTTGCTCTCCAAAGCTAAGATACCATCTTTACGAACCACCTGTGCCAACTCAACAAGCTCGGCAATCACATCTTTACCTGCTTGTACTTTGTACATAAATGTTTTGAGAATAACGCCTGTCAGCCCAATCACTTTTTTCAGGGGGTAACCCACCAAAATAACCCCAAGCGTTCCGCCAATCACAATCATAACGGACGGAATATCGACAAACCCCATCAAACCATCACCAATGGCGAACCCAACCAGACCAAATGCGACCAAAATACCTATGACTGTTGCAATATCCACGCTTTCCTCCTGTCGAGACCATGCCTTAAAAGACATTTTCCCACATCAATCACTAATGTTTCAATAAATACACAGGGTAGCTAGCAAGAAGCATGCAACTTTTGTCATTCTGTCACGCACGCTCTTCCACAACCATGCTGCAAACAAAAAAAACACCCGCCACAAGGACGGGTGTTTTGCATCTCTAACAAAAAGCTTAAAAGCGTTTAACGCTTAATCTGCATCAATGATGAAAGCATTTGATCGGTTGTTAGAATAGTTTTTGAGTTGGCCTCATAACCACGCTGAATAATGATCAATTTTACAAATTCAGCAGCCAAATCCACATTCGATTGCTCCAGTGCAAAAGGTGAGATGGTGCCCATACCACCAGCGCCAGGTAGACCCAGCACAGGTGAACCTGATGCAATACTTTCTTGTAACAAGTTATTACCAACATGATTTAACACCGCATCATTGGGGAAGTTCGCCAAAGCTACTTGATACAGACCACGACGCTGACCATTGGTAAACACGCCAAAAATCTTGCCTGAAGAGTCGGTTTCCAATTTATCCAAGAAGCCCGATGCAAAACCGTCACGGGTCATCTGACGCGTAGCGAATGAACCTGCAACCTGTACCGTAGCTTCAAGACCAGTACCTGTAACTCCTTGCCCACCATCGGCTAGATTTACAGGGTAGAGAGTTCCTTGACCTGACGCATTACCAAAGTTCAGAGAGACCGAACTTGGCGCTGCCCCATTCCAGTTGAATGTCAGTGCCGGCGAATTTTCTTTTACCAACTCACCCTTGGGGCCAAAGACAATAGTCTGGGTGCCTAAAGCACCATTTGCCACAAAAGCTGCGGCGGCAGCAGTACCACCTGTTGATGCCGCAAATGTACCAGCACTGCCTGCCACATCAGTAGCACCATAATTGAGGTTAACAATCGTACCATCAGATAAAGTGATTGCCTCTGCACCAGCGGCTACAAAAGTTCCCGTACCCGTGACACCCGTCACACTGGATGTCACCGTAATCTTACCAGCGCCATCAGAAGCAACTGCGTAAGTCGCAGCCACAGCTGTTGCTTGGAAATTTGAAACGCTCGAACCTGCAGCGACTACAGTACTCGCTACTGTGAATGCACCACTAGCTGTATCAGCAACCGCTGCTACGGCAGGAGTGACCGCTGTAAGTGTTGGTGCACCAATTGGTGTTGAAACTCCTGCAGTGCCGCCGGTCAATTCAGCACCGTCCACAGCCGCTTGCCAATCCCAAACAGTATTGCCCGCTGTATCCTGTCCCACTTTAGTGAACAGCATACTGGYGGCATGGGTCTGACCAAGTGAATCAAATATATTTACTTCAGTTTTATAACTATAAGTAGCTGGATTATTCGGATTAAAAACCGTGCCTACAGCAGGTACCGCTGCATTGGAATCGAGTGTCACTGCAGCGGTCACCGCAGTGGTGGCTTGTGCTTGTGCCGCCAGATTAGCAAAAGTAATATCACCCACATTACCCGTCGCTGTGTTGGTCACCTGATCAACAGGAAAGCCTTGAACSACATTGCCCTGAGCATCAATAAGGTTGAAATCTTTATCCAAAATGAATGCACCCGCTCTGGTATAGGAGAGCTGATTGGTAGCTGGATCACGCATAGCAAATAGACCATTACCATTAATCGCCATATCCGTTGGGCTGGTTGTATTCTGCAAGGAGCCCTGCTGCTGATCACGTGTGATTGAACCAATACGCACACCATTACCCACTTGGTTGGCAATATTGGAGCGCGACACACCCACTGTTTGCGAGAGCACATCTGAAAAGTTTACATTCTGGCTTTTAAAACCCAGAGAGTTGACGTTAGCAATATTATCACCAACAACCCGCACCGCTTCACCAAACGATGAAAGACCAGAAGCGCCGATATAAAGTGCATTATAAATACCCATAATTTTCTCCTTTTAATACTTGTTTACTGAAATAACTTATCTATTTTTTTACAACCGAACGGCTGTAACATCTTGTAAATTCGCCGCAATACCGCCCACCATTAATTGCACATTACCCGATGCCAAACGAATCGTATCCACCACGCCTGAGCGTTGAATATTCGCTGCAATATCAGTGCCTTGCATATCTATTGCTGTCATATCAATCGTATATTCACCCTGTGGGGCAGCAGCACCAAGATCATTCAATCCATCCCAGCTCATCGCATTCATCCCTTGCCTCATTGGCCCCATATCCATCGTACGGATAGCCTGACCTGCACTATCACGCACAATAATTTGCACCGATGAAGCATCCACAGGTAAATCCGTTGAAAAATTTGGGTTATTGCCATTGTACTGCACTGTGTTTTGATTCACTGTGACCGTACGCCCCAAATAACCAGCAGATGCTGTATCCAGACTATTTGAGCCACCGACACCAAAGCCGCCGCTACCCGCCATCTGTTCGAGCCACTTATTGGTGCTGGTCTGCTGTTCAACCATATTAAACTGCGCCAATTGCGAAGACATTTGCGTAGCATCTTGTGGTTTTAAAGGATCTTGATTTTCCATTTGAGCAACCAAAAGTTTTAGAAAAATATCCTTTTGACCCAGATCATTCTTGGTTGTCTGAGACTGTTGTGTTGTTGCAGCTTGTGCACCACCTACCTGTAAAGCCATATCATTCTCCTCGCACCTATATTTTCATCCGCATTGCTCATTAAAGTCATGCTAAAATACTTAAACTTCCATCATCAGCCATGTTTACGCCCATACGCAACGAGCCTGCTAGTGGCATACCGATTTCTGACTCGCCATTAGCCCCCATATGCCCCATACCAGACACATCATGCGATGCTTTTCCATCATTCTGCTGTTGTGAATTCATATCCATGGTAAAGCCTGAAAGATTCAAACCTTGATCCGCCAATGCTTGACGCAATTGCGGTAATTGCTGTTCCAAAACTTGCCGTGAAGTCTGTTGATCAACAATTAAATGCACTTGAATTTGCTTCATTGCATCACTTTGAATGCTTACTTGAATCTTGCCTAAGGTTGCTGGCTCCAACATCAACTCTAATTTCATAGAGCCATCTTTTGCCGCTTTGGATATTTCAAGCATGGCATCACTTGGTTTAAACGATGCCGCACTGCGATAGGCCATTTGCATAGCAAAATCACTACGCGTACTGCGCACATCCCGAGTAGACCCATCTGCCATTAATAGTTCCGCAGCGGAACGCCCCATGCCACGATCATCACCTGTCATATTGGCATCTTGCCCCGCCGCCGATGCCATAACGATTTCAGGCTGCACACCCGATGCTATCGATACAGAAGCTTGCGGTTGCGCCCCTACTATTCCTGAACGCGCTGCTGCTACAGCTTTCAGTGATGATTTCACTTTGGAAACATTTTCCGCTGCATTTAGCCCCTGTTGAAACGGGCTATCTTTCAGCTGCTTGGCTTGGGTTTGGCGAGGGTCAATCGTTTGACGATTATTGACATCATCTTGCGACATACCTTTAACATCATCCGCAGCATTTGCCGCAGATGCCAATGCCACAGCTTTCGCAGAAGCGTCTTCACCCTTCATCTTATTTTTAAGCGCCATATCAATAGCATCGCTTTTCGATTGATTCTTAACATCTGCAAGCGCATCACGTTTAATCAATTTTGATACGTCAACACCATCATCAATGGCATCCATACCTTTCAACGCAAAGCCACCTTGGGAATCCCGTTTAACAGCTATTGCTTCCGTAGGTTTACCCTCAGAGACAAGTGTTTCATTCACTATTTTCTCTACTTTGTTTTGCCCGACAAGCATATCTTTTTTGCCTGCCAAACCTTGAGTGTCCATCACTAAACGGGGCGATTTACCAGCATCTTCAGTCTTTTGATTCTTTTTACTTTCAAGCCCTACAAAAACATCCTGTTCTCCAAGTTTATTTATGATTGGTTGACGAGACTCTTGCGGGACAATACCCAAGCCAATTGCCGCATGTTTTTGTAGTTTTTCTGTATCATCAACAAGCTTTTTTTCACCCAGAAGACTTTTCTTCTCTCCAGCATTCTCTGCCAAAACTTGCGTATTCGATGCATGCAGTAATGATTTATTTAAAAGTGGCGTTCCTTTTGCCTGTTCGCCTTCAGAAGTTTTATCTGCATGCGCAACTTTCAACAAAGCTTTCGCCTTGCCTGTGGCATCATCACTCTCTGTCTTTGCTTTAAGCAACGCTGTTTTCGAGCCGTTTAGCGTAACTTTTTCTTTGCCTAATATTTTCTGGCCATCAATTTGCAAGCCCGCTTCAGCTTGTTTGATATGTTTTTGAAATGATGCAATCAATGTCGCAAAAAGGCCGCCTTTCGCTTCGCCCTTAGCTTTACCTGTTTTAACACCTTCGCCCAGTTGCCCAGTTGCACTGCCTTGTGTTTGTGTGATTTGATTTGCCATGCGCTACATAAAGCAGCCTTCATGCCATTGTATTAACTCTTTATTTTCAATATGTTACATATTAACCTTGGGAGAAAAAGGGAAAAATATACCCTTTCAATCGGCAATATTTTCCGCAGCCACACAGGCAGCATCGCCCAAGCTATTTTTTCACACGACTTAAATCTCTAATCAGTGTGATAAGTCATTTGCATATAATAGCGCTGCTGAATTCTGGATTCATAGCCCATAATGCTGTCCGTATTACTTTTGTATGATGCTTTCAATAAATCCTGCCCAACCAGACTGATTTCAAGATCTTTCATAGGCTTCCATGCTAGACGCACATCCAGCCTATGGTAGCCATTGACATCACCTTCACGAAAAGGCCCTGTGAAATAAAGATTTGTATCAAATTCAACATGTTGCAAAGGATTTATGCTCGCACCAATATGAAATCTATTGGCTGGATCTTGCCCCTTATTTGAGCGCACCGTCCAAATAGTCTCAGAATCTTGAATTGGAAAATCAATATAATTCTGATGCAAATAGGTATAAGAGCCTTTCAAGGTAAGCCATTCTTTAGGTTGATAGCGGAAATTCGCTTCAAAGCCATCACCTTTTCCATTTAATACATTGGTTAAATATTCAGGAATAATGCCATTGATGATCAGTGGGTTTGTTGCACTGCGATCCTGCCATGTATCAAGAACTCCTTTATAAAAAATCTGGAATGCTGTCAGCTCAATAAGACTATTTTTGCTTGGGTGCAAACGAGCCCCTACTTCATAAGAGGTTACTTTTTCAGTCTGAGCACGACCATCACCCACCTGCCTCACAATTTTCCCTGCTGACCTTCTAAGATTCCAGCGCAAGCCATTTTCCATATCATTGGGCGTGCGTGCAGCTTCTGATGCGGAAACCCAAAGAGCCCACTGATCATTAGATACAATCGCTTTAATGCTTGGTTGATGCACCCACTTTGTGTAGGAGTTGCGTTCCATTTTAAGCCCGCCAATAATGCGTAGGTGCCCATCTAAAAGTGATAACTCATCATTCACAAAGAATGAAACAAGTGCTGTGGTACGGCTTGGCATTTGAAACTGTGGCGTATTATCAAAACGTGACCGAAATTGACGCAAGTCCATTCCCAATGAAATATTTTGATTCAACACATCGGCAATATCAACCTGAAAATCACCATCAAAGGTTTCCTTCTTTTCATGGATGACCTTGGTATCTATTTTTGCTAAATCATAAAGAAACTGTCCTTTAAAGGTAATATCAGACGCAACCTCTTTTTCTATATTAAATACCAAGTTTCTGCCACTAAAATGGTTTAACCCAGTATACTCTTGCACTGGCTGGGCTGGTGTCGTAACAATGGGCATCCAATAGCCACTCACGCCTGTTGTAACCCTATATGCATCACCATGTAACGACATTTTTGTTGTATCATCAGCACCCCAATCCAGACGAACCCCCTGTTGGTTCATGCGTCTGAAATCGTTCGTGTCTTGACCCTTTGTTAACACCGCGTTGCTAGTTCGATCTGCCAATCCGCCATCACGCAGTTCATTCATGCCATAAACTMKWKARTTRAGATTWTTAAATTTTGARCTATAACTKATRTTTCCAAAGCCTTTATCTTCGSTGCCGCCGCCRCCACTSATTCTAAGCCCTTGCGATTCWWCSGCACTTTTGGTGATRATATTAATCACRCCATTCACAGCATTCGAGCCCCAMAYTGCRCCACCAGRGCCGCGYRCAATTTCAATCCKTTCAATRTCTTGCAAWGGRTAGTTCTGTGCTACCCACCAAACCCCAGAAAATGTCGTTGTATAAATAGGSCGACCATCAACCATRACCAATAAAAGATCKGTRAAAAAATCTGTTTGCCCMCGSATRCCAATTTGAAATTGATTCATRTTTGTTTGAGAGACTTGCAGACCTGGGGCCAGCCTTAAGGCATCAGGAATACTTCTTGCACCTGAGCGGCGAATATCATCATTGCTAATAACAAACACAGCTCCTGCTGTAGACATATATTTTTCTTCGCGTTTGGACAAGGTGGTTACCTGAACATTCACAAGCTCTTCAACACTCATGGAGAGAAGATCATCAACCGAATAGCGGTCTGTAGCCATCGCAGTTGGCATATAAGCCACTGCTGAAAAAATGAGAAATATAAAATTCCTCACCCATAACCGCGCATTTAATGCCATCTCCTCATCTCCCTAAAAAAATTCCAAAGAAAAAAACGCCCTCATAAGCAACCATTTCGATGAGCGACCTTAATTAAAATCCCAATTTTTTCAAGTTTATAACACAAACACTGATAGCCATATAGGCATGAAATAAATAATTCTTCTGCAGGGCACCTCGAAAAACCTCGCACGAGTCAAGCACCGCTATTTTTCGTTCATGACAAGGCGTGATGAAACGAGTCATAACAATCCTATTGCTCTTTTTATCCGACGCGGGCAGGGGCAAAAAGAGTAAGTTTGACGAAATCGTGAGGTTTTTCGAGGTGCCCTGCATATTCATTGCTCTGATTTGATCTTTAATATGGTAGAAAGAATTGCCTCTGGTTCAACTGGTTTAACCATAAAATGATCCATGCCCGCGCTCAAACAATCTTGAACAACCTCTTCTAAAACATGTGCGCTTAGACCAATAATGGGCAAGTGTGATTGATCCAATTCTTTCTCCATGGCTCTTATTCTTCGCGTCATTTCTAGCCCATCGAGTTTAGGCATGCGAATATCAGTCAGTAAAAGGTCATACGAATGTTTTTGAATTTGCTGCAAAGCATCTTCCCCATTATCAACCACATGCACATCCATACCTGCTTTAGAAAGTCGTTTTTTCGCTATCCGTTGGGCAATGGGGTCATCTTCT
>NVTQ01000045.1 GCA_002401635.1 Pseudomonadota bacterium | reverse complement strand
CTTGTTTCCTTCACTTACAGCTATGAAAAGGGCGCGTGTTACTGCGCTTTTCCTTTTCATAGCTGACGTTACGGCGCAGCTAGACAGGGAAAGGGGTCCTCCACACTTGGTTTTTCTCTGTGCCTCTGTGGTGAAAAATAAAAAATATCGAGTTTCTGAGGAAGCTTTACTTAATCCAATCTTCGAGTGTTGTAATAATTTGTTTGGCTTGTTTAGCATTGGTGATATTGAATTTTGAGCGTGGTGTATATTTACCATCACGCTTTTGATAACGGCGAATAATGTATTTATCAGCACTATATTCTTGATCGGCTTTGATCCAAGTTTGATAGCGAAAAATGATGGTTGTCCAAGCACCTTTGCTTAAGATAACTTTATCCAGTTGTTTGGTGGTTAAGATACCGCCTTCTTCATAGTCTACAGTTAGATCATCAGGTGTTGTCATGGATTGTCCTTTATAAAATACATGTTATTTAGCGCGGCAGCTTAACGACAAAGGCTAGCGTGTAAACACAAGCTGTTTAGAATCAGAGAGCTCAGCACTCCAGCTATAGCCATTCACATTAAAATCACGCAACGCATCGATTGTATTTAAACGATTTTCAATAATATAGCGACTCATCAGACCACGCGCACGTTTGGCATAAATACCAATGATTTTGTATTGCCCATTTTTAGATTCTTTAAATACGGGTGTAATGATTTTCGCATTTAAGTTCTTAGGGTTAATTGACTTGAAATATTCTTGGGATGCTAGGTTAATGAGAATATCATCACCTTGCTCTTTTAAGGCTGTGTTAAGATGTTCGGTAATGATATTGCCCCAGAATGCATATAAATTTTTACCACGTACATTGTCAAATTTTGTACCCATTTCCAAGCGGTAAGCTTGCATCAAATCAAAGGGACGCAAAAGACCATACAAGCCCGATAAAATACGCAAATGAGCTTGAGCGAAGCTTGCATCGTCATTGCTAAATGTATCCGCATCCATACCTTGATAGACATCACCACGAAATGCCCACAGAGCTTGTTTGGCATTGTCGATATGAAAGGGTGTATGCCATGCTTGATAGCGAGCGACATTCAAATCTGCGAGTTTCATGGAGAGCTTCATAAGCTCGGCAATGTCGAAGCTGTCTTTTTCACGTAAAGCATCGATGAGAAGTTGGGAATGCTGCAATAATTCAGGCTGAGTGTGTGTGGAAAACGGAGACTCTGCTTCCATATCAAGCTTCTTTGCGGGGGAAATAACGATTAACATGCAGCTATGCTGCGTATCTTGATTTACAGGTGCAAGTCTAAGCTTTGCAAGTTATTCATTGCGAACATGTATATCTGAACGTAACAATATGCCTACAAGGCGTTGTTCATCATTTATGATGGGGATGTGACTGATTTTATTTTCTGCAAAAATGGAAATCGCCTCAGTGACGGGGGTTGTTTCAGGGAGTGTGATGACCGATGATGTCATGATCTGGCCAACAACTTCAGGCTTGGCAGAGCTTAATTCACCCGTACGCTGCATCATTTGTTTTAAACGCTTTTCGATGGTTTCGCCTGAATATTTCGCAGCCTCTTTTTGGAAGTCAGAGACGGTAATGATGCCAATAATGCGCTGAACTCTATTGGTGACGGGAATCCCTTTTAAGCCTTGCCGCTGCATTAATTTCCAAGTTGTGTCCAAGTAATCACCAAATTCAACGGAGGTAATGTTGGTCTGCATCATATCATGACAGGTCATAGAGCCTAATTGGCGCTTGTGTGAGAATAGGTTGGCATGTGCATAAATTTGATTTAAATCTTCAATGGAAACATCAATATAGGCATGCATCTCATGCAGAGCATTGTTTAAATCATCGTTTGAAAATAAGTCGCTATGGATGGTGTTTGTTTCTTTATGTTTATCATCATAAAAAATAAACGAACTTTTTTGTTGATGATGTGCAATCAATGCGCGTGTTGCTGCAACAGCCAGCGCAAGAATCAATACATTTAAACCTACAGGAACCAACACATAGAGGTAACCCAAGGCTTGAATTTGTTCTCCGCCAACAACAGCAACCAATGCGGCAGCCCCGCCAGGTGGGTGCAAGCAATTTAACTGGTGCATCGCAAAGATAGCCAGACCAACAGCCAGTCCACTGGCCAAAAAGAGATCGGGAACCCATTGGGCGCAAGTGACCCCGACAGTAGCGGATATAAGATGACCCCCGACAAATGCCCAAGGCTGGGTAAGTGGGCTATGAGGCGCAGCATAGAGCAATACAGCCGCAGCACCCATCGATGCAACGACAAAAGGCAGACCTGTACTGCCTACAAAAAACTGGCTAACCCAAACAACCATGCCAATACCAACAATGGCACCCAAGGATGATACAACCATCTCATATTGTGATTGGCGTGGTAAAATGCTGTTTAAAAAGGATTGTTTTAATGTTGTGATAAAATGCATGAGCTGAGCGTATAGCAAAGGGTATTTAAATAAAGTTATAGATGTATCTTGAATAGTTTTTTATAAAATATACGCATAACATTGCAATGTTAATCATATGATAGGAGTCTACGATGAGCCTAAGGATTAAGGAGAGAGGAATATCATGGGTGATGTAGCATCACAGCCAGCCGCAGTAGATTTATTGTATATGAAGCGTGCGATTGCACTCGCGAAAAAAGGTGTGGCTTGTACGCATCCGAATCCGCGTGTGGGTGCGGTGGTTGTGCATGATGGTAAAATTGTTGGGGAAGGTTGGCATCACAAAGCAGGTGAGGCGCATGCCGAAGTGAATGCTTTGCAAGCTGCGGGTAAGCAAGCTTTGGATGGTACGATTTATGTGAGCCTCGAACCATGTGCAGGGCATGGTCGGACACCGCCTTGTACAGAAGCTATATTAAAAGCAGGCATTAAACGTGTGGTATTTGCATCGAGTGATCCGAATCCACATATGTCAGGTGGCTCGGCGTTTTTAAAAGATAAAGGATTTGAAGTATTGGGCGGCGTGATGGCTGACGAGGCGGATGCATTGAATGTTGCATTCTTTCATTATGTTAAAACAGGCATGCCTTATGTGATTGCCAAAGCAGCGATTTCGCTGGATGGAAAACTGGCAACACGTAACCACGATTCGCAATGGATTACAGGTGCAAAAGCACGCAAACATGCCCACCAAATTCGAGCTGTGAGTGATGCGATTGTGATCGGTGCTGGTACGTTGAAAGATGATAATCCCTCGCTCACGGTGCGTGACGCACGCTTAAAGGGTGAGCATCCGTTAAGGGTGGTGATTGCCAAACAAACACCTGAATTTTTCTCTACCTGTAAACTATTAAATAACGAAGCTAGGTCACGCATGTATGTGTACGATGCTAACAATGACTATACTGCATTGTGGCAAGCTGCGGGTATGGATGTGATTGAAGTGTGTAATTTGCAAGCGGCCCTGAAACATTTGGCAGAAGATGGCTGTTTGCAAGTAATGTTGGAAGGCGGTGGTAAACTACATGCGGCATTTTTGGAGCAGCAATACGCCAATGAGTTACTGCTTTATCAAGCACCTTTACTGATTGGTGGCACGGATGCTGTGAATTTTTGGCATGGTTTGGGCATTGCTTATATGGCGGATGCAGTGCGTTTGCAGGATATACAGCGGCGTAAGTTGGGTGATGACATCATGATTCGTGGGAAACTTATTTACCCTTCTATGAATTGATGCTGAATCTGCGTGTTATACCACTCTTATTGCCAACACTGGCATGGGTATTGGGTTTGGCAGCAGCGCGGGTGGATGGGGTGTCTTGGCAGCTTGATTTGTTATTATTGGGTGTTTTATTGGTGGTTTGGGCGATGCGTTGGCATCGCCTTTTTTGTTTGTGGGCGATACTTGGTTTGCTTTGGGGTGGGGCTTGGCTGCTTAATGATGCTCGGCAGGTATTTTATGATGCCAGTTGGGTGGGGCATAAGCTTGTATTGCAGGCAGATATTGAGTCGGTTCGCCTAAGCCCGAATGCAACGCGGTTGCGATTAAAGCATATTCAGCGTGATGATGGTGCATCGTTGGCAGGCAAAATTGATGTGTATGTTTGGCATGCAAAACAATTACCGCAGGTTGGGCAACGGGTTCGTTTAACGGTGAAACTTCGAGCCCCAGAGAACCGACAGAATCCAGGTGGTTTTGATTATCAGGGTTATTGTTTTGATCGTCATATAGCACTCATTGGCAGTGTTCGTGGTGCGATTGAGATGATGAACTATAAAACTGGATGGTTAAATGATTGGCGTTTCAAAATTCGGGCGGTTTTACCAAAAGATGCCGCACAACGCGGTGTATTGCAGGCACTGCTACTGGCGGAGCGAGATACCATTCCTATATCTATTCAAGAAGCCTTTGCAGCAACAGGCGCAGCGCATTTATTGGCTATTTCAGGCTTGCATGTGGGTATGGTGGCGGCTTGGGGGGCGATGTTATGTTGGTGGTTTATAACACGCCGTGAAGCATGGATTGTTCGCTTTCCAGTGCGTCATTGTAGCTTGGCGGTGGGTGTTTTGTGTGCGATAGCCTATGCAACATTGGCGGGCTGGCCCTTACCCACCCAACGAGCGGCTTTGATGTTGGCAGCAGCGGCTTTGGCTTGGTGGTTGCGGGCGCGTTATCAGCCTGTGAACACGTTGTTACTGGCGTTGATGTTGATTCTTTTATGGGATGCGGCAGCGGTATTGTCCATATCATTGTGGTTATCGTTTGTGGCAAGTTTGGCTTTGTTATTGTTTGCCCACCGCATTGAACATAACGGTCAACCCAAAACGAATCAGTTTTGGCGTTATCTCAAAAGTCTTATGCTGGTGAGTGTGATTGCAGGTCTGGCAACCTTACCACTTATTGCTGATGTGTTTGGGCGTTTACCTGTTTGGAGTTTGCCTGCAAATTTGATGCTCGTGCCATTGTATGGAGGTTGGGTTTTGCCATGGGCTTTGCTGGGTGAAATATTGGCATTACTGCATTGCCAATCGTTGGCAGAGATATGTATGTCTTTTTCGGGTTACGGTATTGATATGGGAAATGCTGTATTGATGCACATGCACACTTGGGTTGGCGGCAATCTTTGGCTGCCTGATATACCGCTTGTGTGGGGTATTTTTTATGCCTTGGGCATGCTCTTTGCGGCTTTGTTGTGGTTTCGCAAACGAAAAAGAATCGCCACGCTGCTGATAAGCGGAACATTACTTTTATATGGTTATGGCGTTGTTGGTGAATATGCACCCACAACATCACGTTTCATTGCATGGGATGTTGGGCAAGGTGCCGCCGCAAGTTTGATTCAGGTATTGCCTGATAAATCGGCGCATGTCTTGGTCGTGGATGTGCCAGGGCGAAAATATAGCCGCTTTAATGGTGGTACAACAGTTGCGTCGGGCTTGCGAGCTTTGGGATTAACACATATTGATGTGTTGATGTTAAGCCATGCCCAGTCCGATCATGCTGGTGGTGCGCCGCGTTTGTTGGATTCGCTGCGTGGGGTGTCTGAGTTGTGGTTGGCGGATGTGCCTGCAAATCATAAATATGATGTGATGCAGGAAGTGGTTCGACGTGTGGAAGACAACGGTGGTTTGGTGCGCTGGCTAAAGCAAGGTGATGTGTTGCTTATGGGGCAAGTAAAGGTGCATGTTTTATGGCCTCCACAGGGTTATGCACCTGATAATGATAACAACACATCATTGGTTTGCACGTTGGAAATGGCGGACGGTAAACGCATTTTGTTATCGGGAGATATGGAAGCATCTGTGGAGAAATCTTTACTAAGAGAGGCAGGATTACAGCCGCAAACACTGATGTTGATGCCGCATCATGGCAGTCGAACTTCGAGTATGGTAAGTCTGGTGCATCGTGTTCAACCAAGCATTGTCATCGCGCAAACAGGAAAGAATAATCATTTTGGTTTTCCAAAAGATGATGTGGTGCAACGGTATAGGGATGTTGGTAGTGATGTTTGGAATACGGCTAATGGTGCTGTGGTATGGTCGTTAGCAGATGGAAAGGTAAGCCAATTTAACCCATTATTAAAAAGAAAACGTGATGCTGCATTGCAGTGGGTGGACTTGTTCCTATAATCCGCAGGTAACTATTCAGCTCACCACTGATTTATCCGACCCCAGCGTTGAAAAATGCTCACTTACACGTGTAAGTTGCGCTTTTTTGCCTTGGTCTCGAACAAATCAGCAGCAACCTGAACAGTTACATAGGCATTTAACCACCGTTCGTTAAATCAGGAGGCAGTACGTGTACGAATTTATCACCCAAGGGGGCATTATTATTTATGTGCTTCTTGTTCTCTCTGTTATCACCGTCACGTTGATTTTTGAACGTGCTTGGAGCCTACGCCGTTCGGTTGTTGTACCGATTAAAGAAGTAGCAGAGATAGAAAGTTATGTGCGAGCGGGACAGGTGGATGCTGCGATTGCAGCGTGTGAGAAAAACAATACAGCCATGCACCGCATTTTGTGGTCATCATTGAAGAACCGTGGTGTCAAACGCTCTGTGATGAAAGAAGTTTTAGAGGAAGTTGGTCGCCAAGAAGTGGCACATCTGGACCGTTATATTGGTGTTTTGGGTGTGATTGCAGCGATTTCTCCTTTGTTGGGCTTGTTGGGAACGGTGATTGGTATGATTGAGGTGTTTCAAGTGATTGCACTTGAAGGTGTTGGCAAAGCCGATGTATTGGCGGGTGGTATTTCGAAAGCCTTGAATACAACAGCTGCGGGTTTAACTGTAGCCATTCCAGCTTTGGTTGCTTACCGCATGTTTGAAGCCAAAGTGAATCGCTTTGTGATTGAAATTGAAGAGCATGCTTTACGCTTTGTGGATTTATTAAAGGGTGATCGTGAATGAAATTAAGGGAGCGTAAACGCGCTGACTTTATGGTGGAAATGACACCATTGGTGGACGTGGTGTTTTTGATGTTAATCTTTTTCATGGTTTCCACGAGTTTTACTGTCTCTGACAGCTTGAAATTGGAATTGCCATCGAGTAAAACAGCCACGCAAGACAAACAAGTAGAGCAAGTATTGGTAAGTATTGATGCTTCTGGTCAGTTATATGTGCAGGAAGAAGCAGTGCAAGATGGTGCGCTTCGTCGTCGTATCTTGAATATTAGTAAAGGTGATCCAAATATGCGTGTGGTCTTGCGAGCTGATGCAGAAACACGCCACAAACGTGTGGTTTATGTGATGGATACAGTACGTGGATTGGGTATGGGAAAATTGGCGATTGCGACAGTCTCTGTAGGTGCTAAATAGTGCGTGTTGTACATAAATATGGCGGCACATCTGTCGGCTCATTGGATAGGATTCGTGCGACGGCGAAATTGATTCAAGAGGATATGGCACGCGGCAATGAAGTTGCCGTTGTGGTATCTGCTATGAGTGGTGAAACCAATCGTTTGATTGCGATGGCGAATGAGATTGATAGCAAAGCCCCAGCAAGAGAGATGGATGCCTTGGTATCGACAGGCGAGCAAGTGAGCGCAGCTTTATTGGCGATAGAGCTGAATCATTTGGGTGTACCTGCTTATTCTTATAGTGGCTCGCAAGCAGGGTTTCGTACCGATAGTAGCCATGCTCGGGCGCGTATCAAGGGTGTTGAAAGTGAGCATTTGATTCGCCATATGCAAGCGGGTGAAGTGCCTGTGGTGACTGGTTTTCAAGGCTCTGATGAGCATGGTAATATTACTACATTGGGTCGTGGTGGTTCTGATACATCAGCTGTGGCATTGGCAATTGCGGTCAACGCGGATGTTTGTAATATTTATACGGATGTGAATGGTATTTATACCACCGACCCGCGCATTGTGCCGCAGGCATCCAAGTTGCAAGAAATTAGTTATGAAGAAATGCTGGAGTTTGCATCGTTGGGTGCAAAGGTTTTGCAAACACGCAGTGTGGAGTTGGCGATGCGTTTTAATATACCGATTCATTTGCGTTCGAGCTTTGAAGGTGTGGCTGGCACAATGGTCAATGGTGAGGATACAGGTATGGAAAGAGCGGAAATAACAGGGGTTGCATATAACCGTGATGAGGCGAAAGTCACCATTAAAGGTATTCCCGATCAGCCTGGCATTGCAGCGCGCATTTTTGGGCCTGTTGCCGATGCCGATATTAATGTTGATGTGATTGTTCAGAATGTTAGTGAGCATGGGCTTACGGACATGACCTTTACCGTGCCTCGCAATGATTATGCTGCCACGATGGCATTGTTAGAAGGCTTGTGTACTCAGATGAAAGCCGAAAAAGTGACGGGTGATGATACCGTTGCAAAAGTATCCATTATTGGTGTTGGCATGCGCTCACATGCAGGTGTGGCTCGCAAGATGTTTGATGTATTGGCCAATGAAAATATCAATATTCAGATGATTACCACCAGTGAAATTAAAGTGACCGTGGTATTAGAAGAGAAATATGTCGAGTTGGCTGTGCATTCGTTGCACAGTGCTTTTGGGTTGGATGCTGAAGAAGAATGACGATTCGTGAAATATTGATTTATCCCGATAAAGTGTTGGAAACGCCTGCAAAGGCAGTGTTAGATCCAACCTCGGATGAAATAAAAGCATTGGTGCAAGATCTGGCGGATAGCATGTATGATGCGCCTGGGGTGGGCTTGGCGGCACCTCAGATTGGTGTGTCTTTGCGGGTAGCTGTGACTGATACAAATTGGCGCAGTGGACGTTATGAAGATGAAGATACGGGCAAAGAAATTGAGCCAGTTCGTAATTTAAAGGTTTGGATTAACCCAGAATTTTTATGGCGCAGTGATGAAAAACAAACCTATGAAGAGGGCTGCTTATCGGTGCCCGAGATTTATGAAGATGTGGAGCGTCCTGCGGCAGTACGTTTACGTTGGTTTGATTTGAATGGCGAGCAGCATGAGAAGGATTTTGAAGGCTTTGAATCTGTAGCACTGCAACATGAGTTTGATCATTTGGATGGTAAGCTATTTGTTGATTATTTATCACCTTTAAAGCGTAAAATGATTCGTAAGAAATTAATAAAGTTTTATAAAAAATAACCAGAAATCTGAACAGCCACATGATAATGACCTATGCTAAATAGTGATAAAGTGAGTATATGATGCGTATTGTTTTTGCTGCAACACCAGGCTTTTCTGTGCCATGTTTACAGACATTATTAGAACATCCTGATATGGATGTGGTGGGAGTCGTGTCCCAGCCAGATCGAAAATCTGGGCGCGGTATGAAGCTCACACCCAGCCCTATTAAAAAAGCAGCACTGGATGCAGGTATTGATGTCAYTACCCCTGAATCGTTGCGCAATAATGATGATGCTTTGGCATGGTTAAATGCGAAAAAAGCAGATTTTTTGGTGGTTGTGGCATTTGGCATGATTTTACCCAAACAGTGGCTTGATGCGGTATCCATTGCACCGATTAATGTGCATGCCTCTTTGCTGCCGCGTTGGCGTGGAGCAGCACCGATTGAACGTTCTTTGTTGGCAGGTGATGATGCAACAGGTGTATGCATCATGCACATGGAAGAAGGGTTGGACACAGGTGGTATTTATGCCTGCCAGACATTACCTATTACAGATACAACAACAGGTTCAGATTTGTGGTTTGCATTGGCTCCGATGGGGGCARAATTGTTGAYTGAAACATTGCCRAAGATTKYCCAAGGGCTGSCATGTRTRCCRCAAGATGAGCAGGGCATGACYTATGCGAAAAAACTTCRAAATGATGAACGTATTATTGATTGGCGTATGGATGCCTTAGCAATTGATCGTGTGGTTCGTTGTTTTTCCCCAAAACCTGGTGCGAGAACATTGGCAGATGAAAAATGGTTAAAAGTGGTTTCTGGCGAGGTTCTTTCGAGGACGGCGCAAAAGGCTGAGGGTGAAATTCTTGCTATGAAAGAAGGGTTGGATGTTGTGTGTGGGGGTGGTGGTGTTTATCGAATCACCGAATTACAGCCTGAAGGCAAGAAGATGATGCGAGCCGCTGATTATTTGCGGGGCTCTAAGTTAAATGCAGGCTGTATTTTAGGGTGATTTTATTGATGGCAGGCAAATGGGCAATGAAATAAAGAATCAATGCTACACACTTGCGGGTAGGCATGTTGTTTGTCTGTTTGGTGTAGCTGATGGCAGGCGGTTATGCTCGCAACCATTGCAATGAACTTTTCAGGGTTAAAGGGTTTGCTGAGTGTGTAACAAACTTGTTGAGCTGCTTCTTTATGATGCCTAAAATCAGGGTTGCCCGTAATGAGAATAATCTTTTGGAATGGCAGCATTTTTCGAATCTCAAGTGCCAAATCATAACCATTGATACCAGGCATGGTTACATCACTGAGCACTGCGGTGGGTTTTGCAAAGTTGGGCGATTTGAGGTATTCAAGGTATTGATTGCCAGACTCAAAACATAAAACATCGTAGCCATAATCTGTCAGTATGGTTTCACTAACTTCACGAAGCATCGCTTCATCATCAATGATATGAAACATGCATTAATGATATACCTTATTGCGAGCTTATGTCAAGGGATATTATTTGAATGGTTAAATCATTATATTTCATATTTACGGCTTATAAAACCAGCCTCAGAAGCTTTTTCTTGTAATTTAAATGTAACTTTATATGTTTAAATCTACAAAAGGTTCGTTTTATGTTATTTTTTAAATTTAGGGGTACTTATGATTCAGATTGACGTGAAAGCAGGCAATGCAGATAAACAACGTGAAGATGCGGTCATTCTTCCTTTGTTGGAAGCTCGAAAGTTAACTGAATCGGGTAAAGAGTTGCAAAAAGTGACAGGCGATACGATTGCAGACTTTTTACGAAAATTTGATCTATTGGGTGATTTTGGTGCATCTCGGACATTGTATGATGTGGCAGGCATGCATGGTCATCGGGCTATTTTTCTGGGCGTAGGCAATGAAAAGGATTTAAGCCTGCATAAATTACGTGTTTTGGCTGCAAAAATTGCAGCAAAACTTGAGAAGAGTGGTGTGCGTGGTGCGGCATTGTATTTGACAGAGCTGGACGTTAAAGGCGCAAGCTTGGCAGATAAGGTGCAAGCAGTGGCGGAAGGCATTTGGCTTGGATTGTATAAATTTGATAAATATCAGACCAAAAGCAAAGAAAACAAGCGTGCTTTGCGTTCGCTAAACATCATGGTGACATCACGTCGCGATTTGGAGGATGCCGAAGTAGCGTTAAAACATGCCAAGGCTGTGGCTTCAGGGACTCTTTTTGCGCGTGATTTGGGCAATGAACCAGGCAATGTTTGTACACCTGAATGGTTGGGTGATCAGGCAGCAGCATTGGCACATAAAAATCTAAATGTAACGGTGATGGATAAAGCTGCGATTGAAAAGGCTGGTTTTACAGCACTATTGGCAGTGAATCAGGGTTCAGTAAAAGAGCCACGTTTTATTGTGTTRGAATATAATGGCGGTAAAAAAGGTGATGCTCCCGTGGCATTGGTGGGTAAAGGTTTGACCTTTGATGCGGGTGGTATTTCAATTAAACCAGCCGCAGCCATGGATGAAATGAAGTTTGATATGTGTGGCTCAGCTGCGGTATTGGGTATCTTTAAATCGATCACAGAAATGGATTTGCCTATCAATGTATTGGGCGTGATTCCATCGACTGAAAACCTTTTGGGTGCAGCGGCATACAAGCCAGGTGATATTGTGACATCGTATAAAGGCATCACCATTGAAGTGCTCAATACCGATGCAGAAGGGCGTATTATTTTATGTGATGCTTTGGCATATGCTGTTGAGCAAAAGCCTTCTGAAATTATTGATTTTGCCACGCTTACTGGGGCATGTGTGATTGCTTTGGGTGGTCAGGCGACGGGTTTGTTGGGTACGGGTGAAAAGGTAAAGAAAGGTTTGAAAGAATCAGGCATGCATAGCCATGATCGTGTGTGGGAGCTGCCGTTGTTTGACGAATATCAGAAACAAATTGATTCCAAAATTGCCGACATTAAAAATACAGGCGGTAGGGAAGCAGGAACGATTACTGCGGCATGTTTCTTATCACGGTTTGTCGAAAATGTACCGTGGGCGCATTTGGATATTGCAGGTACAGCTTGGAATATGAAGGGTACGGATATTTCTCCTGTAGGTGGAGCAACAGGGGCTGGGGTACGTTTGGTGGTGGACTATTTAAGCCGTAAGTAACTTATTATTTAAGCTGTTGGGGTGTTTTGCACATTGACTTTGGGCTTATTTTTGCTAAATATAGTGAATGGTATGTAGTGTTTTTTGCTTGATTGGTATTGCTGAGAATCATTGGGTTTATTGAGGCTTATATGCATTTTATCATTTTGATGGGCTGTTTTTTTGTATTTGCAGGCTTTGCTCAGGCAAAAGAATGCGTATATATTAATTCCTACCATGCAGGTTATGCGTGGAGCGATAAGATTGAAGCAACCGTGAAAGATAAGCTGCAAGGTGTTTGCAATATTCATATTTTTCGCATGGATACCAAACGTCATACATCTGAAGAGTTTGGTCGCCAAAAAGCCCTAGAAGCCAAAGCTCTTATTGAAGAAGTCAAGCCTGATGTGGTGATTGCATCCGATGATAATGCTTCCAAATACCTTGTTGCTCCCTACTATAAAAACAGTAGCATTCCTTTTGTGTTTTGTGGCATTAATTGGACTGCCAAGGCTTATGGTTATCCCTATGATAATGCCACGGGCATGATTGAAGTATCCCCGATTAAAGCATTGCTGCGTGAGGCTCGCTTGGCGGTGGGAGAAGTGAGGCAAGTCGCATTTATTGCTACCAAAGGTGTGCGTACGGATGAAAAAGAGTTCTCTTGGATGTCGCGCATCTATGCTAGAGAGGGTATTACAGTGATTCCATTTTATGTGGATAGCGTCAAGGCTTGGAAGAATGCCTATGATGAAGCCCAGAGCAGTGATTTTATTGTGCTCAATAATGTTGCAGGTATTGCGCATTGGAATAAAGAGGCGATTGTGGATTATGTGAAACACCATGCCAGTAAACTGACCGTAACAACCTATGATTTTATGACCGCCTATACCATGCTTGCCATGACCAAAATTGCGGAAGAGCAAGGTGAATGGGCAAGTGATGTGGCAATTCATATTTTACAAGGTGAAAGCCCTAAAAATATCCCTGTTGTGGCAAACCAGCGTTATAATTTATATATCAATACGGCGATTCTTGATGCGAGCCCTATACAGCTTTCAGATCGGCTGTATTTTAAAGCAATCAAGGTACAATAATGAGGCTTAATGAAACAGGTATCTGGTTGGGTGGTGGTGTGGGCTTGCTGCTGACCATTGCGGTAACTTTTTCAAGCTTTCAATATCTTAATCAAATCGAGCGTGATAAATTTCAAGAGCAAACAACACATATTGAGCAGAAATTTGGAAATTATCTGGGTAATATAAAAGAAAGCATCCGTTTCACTGCAACGACGCTGAATTTATCTCCAGATCGCCAAAATATACAGCTTGCAACGGATTACGCGGATATTGTTGTGTATGCGCCTATGCTAAGGCACCCCCAGCGGCATGAGTTTATAGAACGCATGCGTGAAGATGGGTTTATAAAYTTTGAAATTATAAATGGTAGTAAACCTTCAGGTATACATCCTGCGTACTTGCCTGTTACGCGTATTGAGCCATTTAGTGTCCAATATATATCTYTATTGGGTGTGGATTTATTGAATCGAAAAGATATTCGTCAGTCGATTATATTGACATCGGCATCAGGTGATATTTCGATGGTAAAGGCAAACATTATAGGCAAAGAACCTCGCTATTGGATGTTTAAAGCTATTTATAGTGGACTTGCTGGGCAACGTGATCCCTATTTTCTAACGCATAAAATGGAGATGTTGAATGGTGTTGTAGGTTTTCAGCTATCTTTTCCAGACTTATTAACTTCAGAGGAGATTTTATCGGGCGTGCATACAGACTTGGCRCTCAAAGATGCAGGTGCGAGTAATGGTGTTTTACAGCAGAGTGAACGCTCATTATTGGCATTAAACTTATCCAAGCGCCTTATTTACCCTATTGATTCAGAGCATTACCTTAAACTAACCATTACCAAGACTATTTCATGGTCTGAGCAAATGATCTGGGTTTTATTATTTATAGCACTTGTAGGCATMGTGATGACATGGGTGCTTATGCAATCCAGTCARGCGGTTATTCGYAGTAATTTGCGYAAAAAGAACATTTTAGARTCCGCATTTGAAGGCATTTTGAGTTTTGATGATCAAGGTGAAATACACGACATGAATCCTGCCGCCAAGATGATTTTGTTATCCATGGGTGCGCGTACGAAAAAGGTCTATGAAATATTTAATTTTGCGCAGTTTGATGCTGGGAAAGTTTTAAATTTCGGTGTGTTTTTATCGGCATGCCGTGAGAATTTATTAAATAAACCTATTGAACTTACAGCGCAGGGCGAAGATGGCATACATTTTATTGAATGCAGCATTTCTTGTTTTGAAGAGCGCAGCAATGTGCATTTTACGATGTTTTTACGTGATATAACAGTGCGCAAAAAGAACGAAGAAGAGCGCTCCAAACTGGCAGTGATTGTTGAGCAATCTTTTAATGCCATTATTTTAACAGACTGTGATGGTGTGATTGATTATGTAAACCCGGCTTTTGAAAAGATGAGTGGTTTTTCATCGGCAGAAGCTGTGGGTAAAACGCCTAGTATTACTAAAAGTGGGCAGCATTCGAAGAGTTATTATCAAGAAATGTGGAAAACCTTATTACAAGGGCAGAGCTGGAAGGGTAATTTCATCAACCAAGCCAAAGATGGGCATTTGTATGAAGTTGAGCAAACAATTTTTCCTATTTTCCCCAAAAACAGCAAGAAGGCGATTGGTTACACGGCTATTCAACAGGATGTAACGGAGCGCAATCGTATTCAGAAACAAGATGATCATGCCCAACGCTTGGAGAGTCTTGGTGTCTTGGCTGGTGGTATTGCCCATGATTTTAACAATCTTCTCACGGCGATTATGGGTAACGCGAGTTTGGCGAAGAATGATTTGGAAAACATAGATTCTTGTAGGGATAAGTTGGATAATATTCTGAATGCCAGTGAGAGCGCGGCGAACCTTTGCAAACAAATGTTGGCTTATTCAGGCAAAGGGCAGTTTATTATTCACCCGATGAATTTGTCTGAGGTGATTCAGAAAATTCTCCAACTACTGGAAACATCGGTGCTTAAAAATGCCAAGCTGATACCTGATTTGCGTGATGATCTACCACTTATTGAGGCTGATGAAGGGCAAATGCAACAAGTCATTATGAATTTGGTTATCAATGCCGCTGAAGCCATGGGTGAAAATAGAGGTGAGATTCAGGTTGTTACTGAGGCTGTGTATTTGACGGAAGAGAAGCTTCGTGCTCTGTTAAATGGTGAATTGCTTGCCAAGGGTGATTATGTGGTGATTCATGTTCGTGACAATGGTTGTGGTATGAATGCGGATACACAAAAGAAGGTGTTTGATCCATTTTTTACCACCAAATTCACGGGGCGTGGTTTGGGTATGAGTGCGATACTCGGTATTGTTCGCGGTCATAAAGGTGCTTTGCAGATGCAGTCTGTTGTTGGGCAGGGCACGCAATTTAGTATTTATTTCCCCGTTGTGAAGGGTCGCGATGTAACGACTAAAACACATCGATTAAGTAGCAGTATGGATGCATTGGATATGGCCCCCTCTGCATCGACGACAGTATTGATTGTCGATGATGAAAAAGACATTCGTAATTTGGCGAGTAATATCTTGGATATGCTGGATATACATAGTATTCAGGCTGAAAGTGGTGAGCAGGGTTTGCTGTTATTAGAGCAACACTTGGATGAGATTGATATTATATTATTGGATATGACCATGCCCAATATGAATGGGCAACAATTTTATGTGAAAATGCAGACCTTTGCATCGCATATTCCGGTGATTATTTCATCAGGTTATTCGGAGTCGGATATTCGTCAGCGTTTTGAAGAAGAGCGTTCATTAAATAATGATTTGGCGATTTCTTTCTTGCAAAAGCCTTATCACCCCGAGACATTAATGAGCAATGTTCAGAAAATATTGAAAACCACATCTAAAAAAACTTAGCATAAGTGCGTTTTAACCGAAGGAAGTGCTGACCAACTCAATGAATGGCATCTATTCGCGCCAAATCACCAAGCCCAGCGTTAGCAACCTAAGCAATAGCGGTGCTATTACTCATTTCATCACGCCTTGCCATAAGCAAAAATCACCGTCGCTTAACTCATGCGAGGTTTTTCGAGGTTCCCTATAGTGATTCATAAATTGATTTACCTTAGAAAAAAGTATTCATCTAAATGACACTTCATTGTTTAAAAACCCTCACACCCCAGGGTGGTCTCTCTGC
>NVTQ01000044.1 GCA_002401635.1 Pseudomonadota bacterium | reverse complement strand
GCAAAAAATAAGCTTATTAAAACCAAAACAACAGCCAAATTACTACTTAAAAAAGCCAATCGCTTTAAGTTAGTAGAATATGAAAAATAATAGACTAAAAACAAAATTATAAATAAGCTTACAAAACCCTAGAATATATTGGGTTGTTGTTTCTGGGGGACGAATGAGAAAAGTTTTAGTGACAGGTGGGGCTGGTTTTATCGGTTCCCATAGTGTCGATTTATTGTTGCAGAAAGGTTTTTTTGTGCGGGTACTCGATAATTTATCGTCAGGCAAACGAGAAAACTTACCCGTAATCCACCCCAATCTCGAATTATGTATTGGGGATGTAAGCTGTTCGGATGATGTGAATGCAGCCATGCAAGGTATGGATGCTTGTTTGCATTTGGCAGCCCAAGTCTCTGTAGCAGCTTCGATTAAAGACCCTGTTTATTCTTGTCAGCAAAATATTCTTGGTTTTAGTTGCGTGATGCATGCTGCGAGCTTGCATCATGTAACACGTTTGGTGTATGCCTCTTCAGCAGCGGTGTATGGGCAACCCACTGACTTACCTATTTKTGAAGMARRCMMRTTGGCTCCTATTTCCCCTTATGGSYTGGAAAAGCAAGTCAATGAGCAATATGCGGCRYTGGCTCATAATTTATATTCRCTTTCAAGYCTTGGTCTRCGTTAYTTTAATGTTTATGGACCACGKCAGGATCCWTCGTCTTCTTATGCWGGTGTGATTTCTATTTTTATRKCACAGATGCAAAAAGGTGARGCWGTAACAATTTATGGTGAYGGTTCY
Source organism: Pseudomonadota bacterium (assembly GCA_002401635.1). Classification (GTDB taxonomy): domain Bacteria; phylum Pseudomonadota; class Zetaproteobacteria; order Mariprofundales; family Mariprofundaceae. Next base: position 15,948 of record NVTQ01000044.1, on the reverse strand, counting down.
CAAAGTAGAGATTTTATTTTTGTKGGTGATGTYGCCAGAGCAAATGTTGCTGCATTAGAGAGYRATKYTGTTGGTGCATGYAATGTTGCAACGGGCAATACAATAACRCTRTTRCAGTTGGTTGAARTCATWGCATCKTTTGCRGGTGATGTTGGAATYAATTTYTCTGAAGYTAGAGAAGGTGATATTCGRYTATCTGCTGCCTCAGTGAAGGTRATGYATGAGGTWCTTCAGCTATCAGCGCAGACATCACCTGAGCAAGGGYTACGYAAACTATGGGATATGTTAARTRRTGMTTAGATAYTTWCTKATTGCTGSYTTTATGATGACKRCYTTCCTTTCKGAAGAAGKSTGGGCGAATGWKSAKAAGGAAAMRYRTGAAAGTATCGCWTTTTATTATGCKAACCATGTTCCTGTGGATGAGCTTGCRTTGTTTGATAAAGTCGTGCTTGAACCATCGAATGTTTCGGATGCTGAGCTGAAGGCTTTGTCAGCGAAGGGTAGTCAAGTTTTTGCTTATGTAAGTATTGGAGAAGCTAGGCGTGAGAAAGCATGGTTTTCTAAAAAAGTTGCAGGCTGGCAGATTGGTGAAAATGAGGTGTGGAATAGTGCCGTGATGGACTTGTCCAACAAGCAATGGCAGTCATTTATACTTGAAAAGTTGGTCGCAGATTTGGCTGTAAAACCCTATGCGGGAATTTTTTTAGATACGCTTGATAGTTTTCATTTGGTAGCTAAAACACCCCAAGATATTCAGCGTCAAAAACAAGGGCTGATTGAAATTATTCAGCAATTGCATAAACRCTTTCCAACACTTAAGTTGTTATTGAACCGTGGTTTTGATGTGATGGATAGTGTTCATGCGATAGTGGATGGTGTGGTCGCGGAATCTTTATTTCAGACATGGGACGCATCGACGGGGAAAAACATTGCTGTAAGTGAGGTTGATCAAAAGTGGCTGATGGGAAAGCTTACTGCACTTAAAGATAGCTATCACTTACCCATTTATGTGATTGACTATGTGGAAAAAAATAAGCGTAAATTGGCACGCCAGACGGCAAGAAAAATTGTAAGTGCGGGTTTTAYACCATGGGTAAGYACSCCWGAGTTAAATATATTGGGKGTCAGTTATTTGGAARTAATTCCTCGYAAAGTRATCGTTTTATATGATTCTCTTGATGCTGATTTGGCTTACTCACAGGCCCATCGTTATTTGGCAGCACCACTGGAATATATGGGTTATGTAATTGAGTACTTCGATGTTCGCCAAGCTTTGCCTGAGCTGCCTTTGTATGGGCGTTATGCAGGTATTGTGGGGTGGTTTTCTGTTGGTTCGCTGGATATACCAAAGCGTAGCCAAGTTTGGTTGAAACAAAAAATGGATGAAGGGATGTCTGTGGCATTTTTGAATTCTTTTGGCTTTAAACCAAGKGGAAAGTTCCTTGAATATTTGGGTTTAAAAGCTGTTGACAGTAAGATAAAGCGACCTGTTCGTATCATAAAGAAGGATGCGCTTGCACAGATGGAAGTGGAGCCGCGTGCTTTGACGCGAGACTTATTACAGCTTGTTGCGGTTGATGAGAATATACAAGTGCACGAGAGCATTGAAGACATGGCTCATGTCCGTATGGATACTATTGTGACAGCGCCTTGGGGTGGGCTTGCATTGGCTCCTTATGTGTTGGATGAGCATCTTGATGGTCAAGCCTTGTGGAAACTGAATATATTCAGGTTTCTTAAACAAGCTTTGCACATGAAAGTCATGCCTATGTTTGATGTGACAACTGAAAATGGCTTGCGTTTGTTAATGACCCATATTGATGGAGATGGTATTGCATCATATGYAGATATGAAAAACCGACCGTTGGCTATTCGTGTTATATATGACAAAATTCTTCGTAAGTATCCATGGCCTGTAACTGTATCATTGATTACCAGTGAGATTGATAAAAAAGGTTTGTATCCGCACCGAGCATTGGAGATGCAAGGTGTGGCTAGGGATATTTTTTCTTTAGAGCATGTTGAAATTGCTTCACATACTTATTCACMTCCTTTTGACTGGTCGGGTGCACCTTCAGATGAAGGCGCATATTTGAAGATTCCAGGTTATAAATATTCGCTTGAAAAAGAAATTTTTGGTTCAGTTAAATTTATTAATGATAATTTARCTCCTGCAAACAAAAAAGTGAAAGTATTTTTGTGGTCAGGTAACGCTTTGCCTGGAGAAGATGCTTTACGCATGGTTAAGTCGATAGGCTTGAAAAACATGAATGGTGGTAATACGACCATATCACGGGCTCACCCTTCGTTAACCAACGTGTCAGGCATGATGCGACCTGTTGGCGATTCTTTGCAGGTATATGCGCCTGTAATGAATGAAAACTTGTATACCAATCAGTGGACAAAACCGTTGTATGGTTTTTCAAAGGTGATTGAAACATTTCAACTCACCGATCTTCCCCGTAGATTAAAGCCGATTGATATATATTATCATTTTTATTCAGGTTCAGAGTATGCTTCATTGAGAGCCTTGGAGCGGGTTTATAATTGGAGCTTAAAGCAGTCAGTATTGCCAGTTTGGGTGAGTGAATATACGGATAAAGTAGGTGCTTATGCGCATGCTGTTATGGCTAGAGACTTGGATGGGTTGTGGGTGTTCCAAGCTGAAAAAGCATTGAAAACTATTCGAATTGACAAGTCATTGGGTTGGCCAAACTTATCTCGATCAACCGGTGTTGCAGGCATGCGAGACTTAAAACAAGGGCGTTATATTCATTTGCTTGGTTTAGAGAATGTTTCATACAGCTTAAAATTTCAGCAAAAAAAACCATGGCAAACTCACCTTGTATATGCGAATGCGGTTATAAAGCAGTGGCTTGTGAAAGGCTCTAGCATTCACTTGCGTTTGAAAGGGCATGTGCCTATTAAATTTGCCTTGAACAAACAATGCACATTGGTTTTGGATAAACGCAAGCTTCAAGGGAAGAAATCTGGACGATCTTATGTATACCGTTTGAATGTAAAGGATACAGGTTATGCGACGCTCAACTGTCAGTAATCGCAAACAGTTAATTCGACCTTGGTCGCTATCGTTGATTGCGATTGTGGTTATTGGGGTGTTGGTTTTATTGATGCCGAAAAATTCGTTCCTGAATAACCCTAAATTGATTGGTAAAGCAGATGCTCTATCTGTGGCATATTTGCAGGCTTTATTAAAAGCGGATAGTGAAAACCAAGAAATTCGATTGCTATATGCTGAGCACCTTGCGGCAATAGGTAATATTGATGAAGCCAGTAAGCAGTTGAAAAGAATGGATATAAATCTTTTAAGTGTGCCAACGCGGGCAGTAATTTTAGATTTGCGTATGTTGGTATTGAAGCAGTTACGTGAGCCTGAAAATAAAGTTCTTCGTAAGCAGCTTGAGCAGGCTTTAAAGGTTGCCATGTCTTTACCTATAAATACTTTCTCAATAGATCAGTGGCAACGTTTGGGTGATTTAATGCTGCAGGCTGGGCAAGCAGATTTGGCAGCGAATGTTTATTTACATTTGGCGGTGCAAGATAAAGAACATGAGGCAAATTGGCTGCGTGAATCGGCAAAGTGGTTTGTAGCATCAGGGCAAGCACATCGCGCTTCAACTGTGCAATTAAAACTTGCGATGATGACACACAGTTTGAAAGATAGTAAAGATGCTGTGCGCTATTTATTGGCAGCAGGTGAACCTATGAAAATGATGCAGGTGGTAGGTGGTATGATTGCCCGCTTTCCTGAAGATAGGGGTTTGCTTAAAGATGCGATGCAGGCGGCTTCATTTACTGGTCAGGAGTCTGAGGCTATTTTATGGGGTGAGGCTTGGCTACAAGAGCATTCAGAAGATACTGAAATAATGCAGCTCTTGATTCGTTTGCAATTGGGTGTGAAGAAAACCAAAGAAGCTTATCTGTGGGCTGGTAAAATGTCTTATATGGCACCTGAAAATGCTGAACTACACGAGCAGTTGGCGAATATCGCACAGTGGAGTGGAAATACCCAAGAAGCATACAAGCAATGGAAGTGGTTGTTGGAGCATAAACCGAGTAAAAAGGCCTTGATGCAAACGATTTTTTTTGCGAATCAATTACGCGATTATCCGAAGTCTGAAGCTTTATTGCTCGAAGCTAAATCCAAGTATGGTACGACAGATCAAACATTAAAGGCATTATTCTTATTGCAGGAGAAGCTGGGGATTCCTGAAGATGCGGAACAAATTCGTGAGGCTTATTTGCGCAAGGCTCCGAATGATCAAGCTGCTTGGCATGGTTTGGCTATTTTACGTGCTGAACTTGGTAAGTTAAAAGCTGCCGAGGAAACTTGGAAAGAAATTGAGAAACGCTTTGGTGTGAGCGAGCTTAGTGTGACGCATCGAGCCCAACTGTTGGTGTCGATGCGACATACGACCGAAGGTCTTTTATTGTTACAAAACTATGCGAAAAACCATCGCGTGAAATCGAAAGCGTTCTGGCAAGTCTATGGGGACTTAGGTTGGCGATTAGAGTATCATGATGATGCTTATAAAGCTTATTTACGGCTGTGGGAGAGTGAGCAAGCAGGGTCATTTGAAGTGCAGCGTTTGATGATTTTGTTGCGTGAAGAAGGTGATATTGAAACCACACTGGAAATCAGCATGCAGGCTTGGCAGCGCTTTAAAGATCCGAATATTTTATTATTGGCTATTGAATCGGCTATTGCCGTGAAGCGTTGGACTGATGTGAAAAAGCTAATGTTTTTTGCTGATTCACAGATGGACTATTTTCGCAATAGTTCGCGCTATTGGCTTGCGCATGCACATTGGATGGAGCATGAAAATAAACTTGATTTGGTAGAAAATAACTTTTTTAAAGCGTTGCACTTAAACACGGAAAGTAAAGAGGCTAAAGTTGGTTTGTTATGGGTATGGATGAATGCAGGTAAGCATAAATTACTCTGGCGCTATTTAAAAAGATGGAAGTCTAAAGCTTTAGAGGATAAGGATTACTGGCGTGTGTATGCAGCTGCATATCATTCTATGGGTGAGCATCGAGCCGCTCTTTTATGGTTTGAAAAAAGTATGCAGACTTACGCCAAAGATATACCGTGGCTTTTGGAATATGCTGATGCTTTGGCGGCTGCGGGGCAAGCCAGTGGCGCTTGGCATTTGCGCCAGTATTTATTCAAGAAACTGTGGGCAAAAAGTCGTTTGAGTAATCATTATAGCAAACAAAACAGTGTTGCGATGCATGAGGCACAAGCATTGCTTGAAAAGAAACTGTTGGGGTTACCGCATGCTCAAGCGTGGGTTAAAAAAATTATTGGGCATGCTGATGATCCAGTGGTACGAGAATTTGCAATGCGCTGGTATTTTGGTGTTGGTGCGGAATCACAGGCCTCATTTTGGTTGATGCGTCAACATGCAGCACGTTTAAGTGTGCCTGTATGGCAAGATTTGGCACTGGCGATGGGTCGTAATGATCTTGATTCAATTTATCGTATTTTATCCAGGCATGCCAGTGAAGTTGATCATGTTTCACATATGATTGCAGTGCGCCAGCAAGGCTTGTTGAATGATGCTTGGGAATTGGCAATGGATACGGAGCTGGGCAATCGGAAATTTAACGCTGTAGAGCGTACCACAATGTTGAGATATGCAAGGGATATTGCGGAACAATCTCCCAATGCAGCACATATAACGTTGAAAATGGTATCGCTGGGTGCATTGAGCTTGAATCATTTAGAGGCAAAGGTTTATCGCAGTCGTGACAATCATACGCTCTCTTTGCAGCTTGGGGAGGTCATATTAAAGGCAGAGCCTTCTATTGGAGATTTGCGAGGCAATCATAAAGAGTATTATGCGAAACTTGCTAGTTTACATCGCACCCCACGTGGAGACACGCTTTTATATGCTGGACTTAACTCACGCCGCAATGGCGGTTTGGATGGGGGAGAGTTTATGCAATGGGGGGCTGGTATGCATTGGCGGCCATGGCAAGGTGGCGAGTTCGGGCTATTGCTGGATATGGGGAAAGTCGATTCAGAAACGTCAGAGTTTCGTATGGTTGGCATGAAAGATGTATTAACCTTGTCATTCAATACTGATTTTACCAGTCGAGAATACCTTGCAAGCAGTTTGAAGTTAAATCGTTATAAGACCCGTAAACATGAGGCTTTAGCGCGTGGTTATACGTTTGAAGCAACACTGGGTCATCGTTTAGGGTTGGCGAATTCGTTAGCTGAAGAGCAGATGCAAATACGTTTATCAGGTCAGTGGATGAAAAACAGTTTGCAGCCCAAACTTGCTGGCTTTGCACAAGGCATTCTTACCACCACAGATGTTGAAAGGGTGATTCCCAAACAGTTTTCATCATTGGGGCTTAGCTTTAACATACAAAAAGACATACTGGATAATGCGCCCGCTATTGGGCGTAGTCCGCTTTACCTGCTTGATAGCTCTGTAGGTTGGCAATGGCCTGCGTCGACACCATTTTATAATTTGGCATTGGGTGTGGGTTTACCTATTGTAGGGCGGGATTTATTGAGCTTTCGTGGGTTTATTGCAAACAGTGGTTTCAGTGGCGATGCAAGATATGGTTTGATGCTGACGTATGGAAGCCGTTTTAGCCGTTGATTTTGATGAAAGATAAAAGGTGATAGGAGAGAGCAATGAAAGTAAGCGTATTGGTAGGTGTATTGTGTGCGGGGTTGTTAACAGCTTGTGCTGTACATGATATTCCAGATGAAGATCTGAGTTTTAATGTGCAGCAGCGTTGGGCTATGCTGCCTGTGCTGAATTACTCAGGGGAGCCGCGTGCAGGCGAGAGAGCGGAAGCAATGATAGGCACATTATTGCAAATAAAAGGGATTCATAAACTATCAATGTATCCGAATATGGTGAGTGATGATGGGCTGCCAGAGCTCAATGAACGTGTGCGTTTAAAACAAGCTATTTCTTGGGCAAAGTCACAAGGTTTTATATATGGGTTTAGTGGCACGATTAATGAATGGCGCTATAAAAGCGGTTTGGATGCAGAGCCAGCAGTAGGTTTTACCTTGCAATTGATTGAGATTAGAACTGGCAATGTGATTTGGTCAAGTTCTGGAGCTCGTAGTGGTTGGGGCCGAGAATCTTTAAGTGGTAATGCACAAAAGGTATTGCGTAACTTGGTTGATTCGATTCCTTTTCAAAATAGCCAAGGTTAACCCTTTATTATGAGCATGCCTGAGGTTGCAAGTGTGAAAGGTGGCAAAGYTAGCCTATTTAGCATTTTGACAACGCCYTATCGAAAGTTGCTGGGTGAAATTGAAGACCCAAGCCTTGTGGCTTGGACTGAAACTTTTATTGTTTCAGGGCTTATTATTATGTTTGGATGGCTTATAAACCCTGATGATATATTATTTTTACAACAAGATTTTCCTTGGATTTTGATGGCACCATTATTCTTGGCTTTGAGACATGGTTTTATGTTTGGTTTTGTTTCAGCACTTATTTTTATCGCCTTAGCTGTATTGATGTGGCGTATGGGCTGGATTCCTGAAGAAGAATTTTCCACGGGCGCAATTTTAGGCATGTTAATGGTTACATCACTAGCTGGTGAATTTAGTGATTTTTGGCAGCGCCGCCTTGCTAGGGTGGAAATTGAAGGCAATCAACGTAATAGGCGCATGGAGGAATTCACGCGTTCTTATCATCTGTTAAGGGTTTCACATGACCAGTTGGTTGAAAGGTTGGCTGGTTCTTCGGTAAGTTTGCGGCAGGCGATTGCCAGTATGCGTCAAGAGATGCTCAATGTGGAATCTGACCCCTTGCTCACTGAAGCTGAGCGGGTATTGGCATTGTTTCGCAGGTATGGGGCTGTGCAATCGGCATCGTTACACTTGGTGAAAAATAGCGAACTTGATGTACAAGCGCTAGGTCGTTTGGGTGCTGTTCCTGAGGGTATGAACGCGCTGGGACAAAGTGAGATTGTGCGTGAAGCATTGTTAAATAATGAAATGATTACAGTCCTTGCAGAAGAAAATGGGGCACCCCGTTATGTCGATGGTAATATTTTRGCTGTTGTGCCWGTGAGTGATTTGTCTGGGAAAATATGGGCAATGTTGGTTATTTATCGYATYCCMTTTTTAAGGTTTACCGAGGATAATTTAAGCCTTATTGCGGTTATGGCGAGCTATTTGGGTGACTTGTTATCTGAGTTAAATRTGAAATTACAGAGTGAGGAGTCCATTCGACTTGATTTTCATGCTGAACTTAAACGCTCCATTCGTTATGCGCGATTGTATGGTATTAACGCCAAACTGGTGAGTATTCAACTTCCCAAAGGGCACCCAGAAGCATTTGAAATGTTACTATCTCTTTGCAGGAGTTTGGATAAAACATCGACGCGTTTAAACCAAGAAGGAGAGAGTGTGGCATTATGGCTGATGCCTTTTAGTGATGAATTTGCAGTAGCGGGGTTTCAGGCCCGTATTAACCTTTGGTTCAAAGAAGCTTTTCCAGAAGTCGTGGATAGCGAGATGGTGCAATTTCATGCCTTTGATATCAATGGTAATAATAATATTGATGTGGTTATGGAGCAGGTAGAATATGCGTGTCATTTATCTGATTCTTAGTGCAGTTGTTGCGCTTGTCTTAGAGTTTTATGCATGGGACACTTTAATTTTTCATGTTGAAGGGGCTTCTTTTTTAAAGATATTATACTTGCATATATTGTCTAGCTTGATTGCAGCTTATGGTTGTGTGTATGTTCGAATTCCTTGTGATAATCGTGAAAGAGACTTGTTTTTTTTATTGCTTATAATGGTTTTGCTGATGCCAGGCTTTGGTTTGTTGGGTGTTTATATTGCTATACTACACGCGCTTTTACACCCTAAAAAACAGCGCGGTATGCTTTGGAAAGATGTTCCTGTGCCAAGCCTTCCTTATAAACCTGTAATAGTGGGTGCGCACCCTACGTATGGTGAAGGGGGCTTATCCAGCGTAATTCAATCTGCAAGTGATATGAGTCGTCGTTTGAATGCTGTGGTTGCAGCGCGGCAAATTAATGACAAAATGGCAGTTCCTTTATTGCAAGAAGCCTTGAAAGACCCTGAGGATGATGTTCGCCTTTTTGCTTATGCTGTACTGGATAGTAAAACCACAGCGGTTACGGATCGCATTACAGATTTGCTATTAAAGACTGAATCTGAGGTTGGGCTTGCAAAAGCTAGGCTTTGTTATGCCTTGGCTCAGAATTACTGGGAGCTTTCGTTTCTTGGGCTTGTGACGGGTAATACGTTAAGTTTTGCATTAAATGAAGCAGAAAAATTTGCTCATCAGGCTGCTTCTTTGGGCTGGTCAGGCTCTGATATTGAATTCCTGATTGGGCGTATTTTATTGTATCAAAAAAAGTATCCCGAGGCTAAAAAGTATTTTGACTTATCTTTAGAAAATGGGGCTTTAGAGTCTGCCATTTTACCTTTTCTTTCTGAAATTGCCTATGAAAGGCAAGATTTTTTAGCATTACGAACACTTTTAGAACGTTTAAACACATCTTGTGATGGTAATACACCAATCCCTGCTGTTGTAACAAGCTGGAGTATCGCCTCATGACCGTATTAATACATAAAAATAAGCCAGCTGATGTTACGCTGTTATTAGAAGGAACTTACCCTTATGTTCATGGCGGCGTATCCAGTTGGGTRAACCAAATGATATGCGGGCTATCYCACTATACTTTTTCACTGGTRTTTATTGGCAGTAAYCCYAGCCAATATGGCGAAATGAAATATAAGATTCCTGATAATGTTGTTCACCTTGAAGTGCATTATTTGATGGAGATGAAAAAGGATATAAACTCGTCCAAAGAGCGTAAAGGGCATAAGGGAAATGCTGAGGCATTTCAAAAAATTGCGCAATTACACAAAGGCTTTCGAGAAAAGAAATTTCCTAGTGCAAAAGCTTTGGCAGGTATGTTGAAGGTGTTAGGGGCTGATAAAGGGGGTGTTTCGCATGAAGATTTTTTATACAGTGAAGAAGCATGGGAATATATTTTAGATAGCTATAAAGAGTTTAGTACAGACCCTTCATTTATTGATTATTTTTGGACTATTCGAACCATGCATGCACCGATTTTTGTATTAGATAAAATTGCAAGAAATGTTCCTGACAGTCAGTTTTTACACACGATCTCTACAGGTTACGCGGGATTTTTAGGCGCGTTAATTAGCTTGAAACATAATCGAAAGTTACTAATTTCTGAACATGGTATTTACACCAAAGAGCGCAAAATTGATCTTTTTCAAGCTGATTGGATTACCGATCACCCTGATATTTTTGCAGGTGGTGGTATCAATAGTGATATTGGTTATTTAAGACAATTATGGGTGCACTTCTTTGAAGGTTTAGGGCGGGTAGCTTATGAATCAGCCGAAAGTATTATATCTTTGTATGAAGGCAATCGTTTGCGTCAACTTGATGGTGGTGCGGACATAAAAAAAACAGCAGTGATTCCTAATGGTATTCAAGTTGAACGTTTTCTCGCGGCTCGTGAAAGCCGTAGTACAGATATTCCAATGGTTGTTGGGCTGGTAGGGCGGGTGGTGTCGATTAAGGACATTAAAACTTTTATTCGTGCTATGCATGCGGTCTGCAGCCGTATTCCTGAAGCAGAGGGCTGGATTGTTGGACCTGACAGCGAAGATGAGGATTATGCGAATGAGTGTAAATCTTTAGCGGTGAATATGGGGCTTGGAGATAAAATACGCTTTTTGGGTATGCAGAATGTGGTGGAAATATTTCCTCAATTGGGTGTGAATGTATTAACGTCAATTAGCGAGGCTTTGCCTTTGGTATTGTTGGAAGGTTATGCGAGTGGTGTGCCTGCTGTTGCAACAGATGTTGGAGCTTGTAGAGAGCTTATATTTGGCTCTAGCCAAGAAGATAAGCTTTTGGGCGCATCGGGTGAGGTTGTGCCTATTGCGAACCCTGATATCACTGCAGAAGCTATTATAGGGTTACTTACGAATTCCGAGCGTTGGCACAAGTGTCAAGCTGTGGGAATTGAAAGAGTTGAGACTTTTTACCGAGAAAAAATGCTGTTTGATGAATACAATAATATTTATCAACGTATGCTGGAGAAATAATGGCTGGTATTGGTTTTGAGCTTCGAAGGTTATTGGCAGATGAGAGAAAGTTTGGCGTTTTTAGAGCGTACGCATATGCGGGTTTAATTAGCTCTGGGCCTTGGATTCTTTCAATTTTGGGTGTTATGGCAATTGGTGTTGTTACACGCATGTTGGGGGCACCCGATGGTGAAGTGATTGATTTTCTTGTGTCGATTACTTACTTGGTTGCTTGCTCACTTATTTTATCGGGTGGTCTACAGTTGATGTATACACGTTTTACGGCAGACCGTTTGTTTGAAAAGCGGCGCGATAAAATATTGCCTAATTTATTAGGGTCACTTTTATTGATCAGTGTATTGGCGGCAATCATTGCTGGCGCATCTTTGTACTATTTATTCCATGAAAGCATGATGTATGAAGTTTTGATGTTTACGGGTTTTGTTATACTCTGCAACCTTTGGATTGTTGTAGTGTTTTTGAATGGTATGAAAGAATACCGCGCTATTTTGTGGGCATTTTTTGTRGGTTATGGAAGCTCACTTATCATTTCTTTGGTACTTATGGATTATGGTACAAATGGGCTTTTATTTGGTTTTGTTTCAGGTCARGCACTGCTGGTATTTATGTTGTTATGGTTAATTATTCGTGATTACCCTTCTCGAAAATTACTGGAGTTTGAGTTTCTTAATCGTAAAAAATGTTTTTACAGTTTGGCGGTTACAGGTATTTTGCTCAACATGGGGATTTGGGCGGATAAATTTATATTTTGGTTTAATCCAGTGACCTCAGAGGCAGTGATTGGTCCGCTAAGGGCATCATTTATTTATGACTTTCCTATTTTCTTGGCCTATTTATCAATTATTCCAGGCATGGCTGTATTTTTAGTGCGCATGGAAACTGATTTTGTTGAGCAGTATGATTATTTTTATAACGCTGTAAGGAGTGGTAGTACGCTTGAAAAAATCATGTATTACCGTGATGGTATGGTGTTAACGGTGCGGCAAGGCATTGCAGAAATTTTTAAAGTGCAGGGTATGACCATTTTGCTTGCCATGCTATTTGGTCCTGCCTTACTTAAAATGTTTGGTATTTCTTTGTTGTATATCCCCCTATTGAATATTGATTTAATTGGTGTGGCACTGCAAGTGCTGTTTATGGCATTGATCAATGTTCTTTTTTATCTTGATAAACGTATTATGGCTGCTTGGCTATGTGGCCTGTTCTTTGTTGGGAATGTGTTGCTGACCTTACTAAGTCAGTGGTTGGGGCCTTTGTTTTATGGTTATGGTTTCGCATTGGCTTTGTTATTAGCATGTACATGTGCTGTGTTGGCAATCTCTAGGTGCTTTGAGCGTTTGGAGTATGAAACGTTTATGTTAAAAAATTAACGGATGTTTTTTTGTGCCATAGTCACTCCCTAGTGCTGTGACCTTCCCAATCATGTATTAGCAGGGCTTAACACGCCCTTTTTTATACAGATAGCACATACCTGTAATATGTTTGACTCTGTTGTTGCATGCCTTTGATAGTCGGTTGAGGTGGGTTGAATAAACGTCTATTATCTGCTGTTATGAACAATGATAAATTAAAAACATTTTTACCCGTTATAATTTTTGTAGCTGCTGCTTTTGTGCTTGCTTACCAGTTTGTTGATCCTGCACCGCCCAATACATTAACCCTTTCTGCGGGTTCAAAGGGCGGTGCCTATTACACCTATGCTGAACAATACCGAGATTACCTTAAGCAGCGAGGCATCACGGTTCATATTTTAGAGTCAGCAGGGTCACAAGAAAATGTTGAACGTTTAACCGCTGGTAAAGCCGATGTTGCTTTTGTGCAGGGAGGGATTGCTAGTCCAGAAGATACGCCGCTAATGTCTTTAGGCAGTTTATATTATGAGCCTCTTTGGGTGTTTGTGCGTGCGGATGCAGATATAAAATCATTGCTTGAATTGAAAGGGAAATCGATTGCTATTGGCTCAAAGGGCAGTGGTACACGTATCTTAAGCTTGCAGATTTTAAACGAAAATGATGTCGATGAGGGTAACAGTAATTTACTGGCTATCAGCGGTAGCGTGGCTGCAAAAGAGCTGTTAAATGGCAGTGTGGAAGCTGTTTTCTTAGTGGCTGGGGCAAGTGCTAGCACTGTACAACAGCTCAATCAAAATATCAAAGTGAAATTGCTAAGTTTTACGCGTGCTGAAGCCTATACCCGACGTATTGCAACTTTATCATCTTTAAAGCTTCCCGAAGGCGTGCTTCACTTGGCGAATAATATACCAGCACAAGATATAACACTGTTGGCACCGACGGCGACGTTGTTGGTCAATGCGAATACGCACCCCGCTTTGCAGGATTTACTCATGCAAACAGCGGCATATGTACATGGTGGTCGAAGCCTCTTTTCCAGTGCTGGCGAATTCCCTACAGCACGTTATACGGCTCTAACTCTGAGTAAGCAGGCACAACATTTCTACAAGTCTGGCCCGCCATTTTTACAACGCTATTTGCCATTTTGGGCAGCGACGATGGTCGATCGTTTGAAGGTCATGTTGTTGCCATTTATTGCTTTGCTTATCCCACTTTTCAAGCTGATGCCACCATTATATCGCTGGCGGGTACGCTCCCGTATTTACCGTTGGTATGATGAGTTAAGTCGCATTGATTTGGCTCTGGCGGAAGAGCTCGATCAAACATTGTTTGCTGAGCTGGATCGCATTGAAAATGAAATAAGAAAGGTTCAGGTGCCGCTGTCTTATGCTGATGAGTTATATAGTTTGCGTATGCATTTGGCGCTTATTCGCGATAGTGCGATTAGAAAAGGGTAGGGTAAAAATTCTTATGAATAGGTGAGTTTGGGGCTGGGTTTCATTTTTAAGAATAACTTCCTTGCTTTGATATTGATAATAGTTATCGTTCTTTGTTATGATAAGACTCACTGTACAGCGACAAGCTATTCTTGATTTAATCAATCGTTCGAATCAACACTGGGATGCCGAAGAATTGGCTCGCTGTTTGGGTCAAAACGGCGAACAGCTTGGTATTGCCACAGTATACCGTGGTTTGGCTGCCTTGGAGAATGCGGGTTTGATTCAATCCATTCAATTGGCGGATAAAAAGCGTTATGAGCGCGCAAACAAGGGGCATCATGATCACCTTGTTTGCACCAAGTGCGGTGATATTAAAGAGTTTTGTGATAGTGAAATTGAAATGCGTCAGCAGCAAGTTGCGCAAGATCTTGCATTTCACATGACAGGCCATCAACTATTGATTTTTGGTATATGCGAGTCTTGTTCAAAGGATTCGCAAGAGGATAAAACCGCATGATGTCCGCCATGGTTATTGTATTTCGCGAAGTCTTGGAAATGTCCATCGTGTTGGGTGTTCTAATGGCTGCCACAGCAGGCTCGTTGGAGAGTCGTCGCTGGATAGGTTTTGGAACATTACTGGGCTTGTTGGGGGCAGTTGTTGCTGCATTATTCATGGCTGAGCTTGAATCATCTATGGAGGGTGATGGCGAGTTTGTATTTAATGCTGTGGTATTGAGTTTGGCGGCAATTCTGATTGCTTGGACAGTTATTTGGATGGCTAAACATGGTCGTGAAATGTCGCTGCGTATGCGTCAAGTAGGTCAGTCTGTATCACAGGGTGATTTGCCTGTAACAGCGCTATTTTTTGTTGCCTTAGCAGCAGTGCTGCGCGAAGGCTCTGAGGCTGTATTCTTTCTCTTTGGCGCAGCCCAATCAGCGCAACAAGATGGCTGGGATATTGTCTATGGKGGGRCTGYTGGYTTGCTYMTTGGGGCGRTRRTYGGRTTTRYTYTGTAYCGYGGTYTGGTRCGMATTCCYATAAARCAYATGTTYTTRGTGGTKGGYTGGYTGTTGATGTTATTGGCWGCRGGCATGSCATCRCAGGCAGCAGCGAATTTGGTKRTRGTGGATATGMTTCCCSCRCTGGTGGAYACRCTGTGGGACACTTCCAARCTRCTKTCTATGGAAAGTATTCCTGGTGAATTATTGCATGTGTTGGTGGGTTATGATGATCGCCCCAGTGGTATGCAAGCATTGGTATTTGCTGTCTTCTTATCGCTTGTATTGCTGGTGAAATACCGCAGTGAACATGCAAAATAAATTTGCTAAATACTTGGAGAGCAAATAATGGCAAGACCGCTTAAAATATTTATGCGTGGAAAAAGTGTACGTATGCTGCAAGAGCTTTTACGTAGTATGGGTTATAAGATGGATGATAGGGATAGTATGTTTGGTGCATGCACACGTGATGCGGTGAAAAGCTTTCAAAGGCAGCGGAATTTGAAGGTTACTGGTCAAGTGGATGATGCATTGTTGCAAATGATGCAGCAAGGTAAGGTGGCTTCAATAGAGCAGGGTAAAGGTGCTGTGAAAAAGTCGCCGAGTTTAGAGGTTGTCGCTACGGGTATGGTTAGTCAGAAACAGTTTGATGTTTTGCTGCGTTTGATGGTGCGTAAAGGTTTGTTCGATGAGCAGGAATTAAAAGATGAGATGGAGCGGGCAATACCCGCGCGTATTACGCAACCGCCATTGGTCTAATGCATGGCTCTCATTGCTTACGATCTGAGTTCACGCATCAATTGTTTGATGTATTACTGCAAGGCGAAAGCATCAATTTAATAAGTCCGCATGGGCAGGGTCGCCGTCGAACACTGCATGATTTGCGCGGGATATTTCCTAAATCATGGAAAACTTTTCAAGTGGATATGCGTGTTGTTGAAAAAGGCGAAGCATCACTTTTGGATGCACTATTAAAACAGACTAAAGTTGAAGATATATCCAATATTCATAGTTTTATGCTTAA